>NZ_JBFTHK010000006.1:0-67085 GCF_056394205.1 Arthrobacter sp. 10T413_2
AAACGCGGCCAAGGAAAGAAACACAACGCCGCCATCATCTGCCTCGCCCGGCGCCGCTGCGACGTCATCTTCGCCATGCTCAAAAACGGCACCCTCTACCAAGAAAAGGCACCCGAGGGCGCTTGACCAAAAGCATAGGGACACCCCCCTCCCGGGGCCCTCCCGGGAGCGCCCCGGGAGGGTTAAGATCAGGCATGGTTCCCGCCCCCAATCTCCTGGCTTTTGCCCTCGCGGCGCTCGTGCTCATCGCCGTCCCGGGGCCCAGCGTGCTGTTCGTGATCGGACGGACGCTGGCCCTGGGACGCAAAGGCGGCCTCTTGAGTGTCGCCGGGAACGCGGGCGGCGAGTTGGTGCAGATCGCCGCGGTGGCCGTGGGCGTCGGGGTGGTGCTGGCCCAGTCGCTCCTGCTCTTCAGCGTGGTGAAGTTTGCCGGCGCCGCCTACCTTGTCTACCTGGGGATCCAGGCCATCCGGCATCGCGGCAGCGGCGCGACGGCGGCAGACCCGGCCGACCGGTCCTCGACAGCCCGGGTGCTCCGCGAGGGATTCATTGTGGGCGCGACCAACCCGAAGTCGATTGTCTTCTTCGTGGCCGTGCTCCCGCAGTTCGTGGACTATTCTGCCGGCGCGATTCCGCTCCAGCTCGGCACGCTGGGGGCGGTCTTCCTGCTGATCGCCCTGGTCTCCGACAGCACGTGGGCCCTCGCGGCGGGAACGGCACGGCACTGGTTTGCCCGGTCGCCCCGGCGGATCGCCGCGCTCAGCACCACCGGCGGCGTGATGATGATCGGTCTGGGCGGCACACTGGCCCTCGTGGGCAACAAGGACTAGCCTGCCGCCCGCAGTTGGAAGCGGGCGGCGGCGGGCATGTGGAAGCGTACGTCTAAGCGAGGAACGAGCGAGCACGCGGAACATGTCCGTGCCGCCCGCAACTGCGGGCGGCAGCCAACTTACCGCGCGGACCAGCCGCCGTCCATGGTGTAGCTGGCGCCGGTGACCATGCCGGCGTCGTCCGAAGCCAGCCACGCCACCAGGGACGCCACTTCCTCGGGCTCCACGAGCCGCTTGACCGCTGATTCGGTCAGCATGATCTTGGCGAGGACCTCGGACTCCGGAATGCCGTGCACCTTGGCCTGGTCCGCGATCTGCGACTCGACCAGGGGCGTGCGGACGTACCCGGGGTTGATGGAGTTGGACGTGACGCCGTGCGCGCCGCCCTCCAGCGCCGTGACCTTGCTCAGGCCTTCCAGACCATGCTTGGCCGAGACGTAGGCGCTCTTGAACGGCGAGGCACGGAGGCCGTGAACGGAGGACAGGTTGATGATGCGGCCGAAGTTGTTGGTATACATGTGCGGCAGCGCGGCCCGGATCAGCAGGAACGGCGCCTCGAGCATAAGCGTGATGATGCGTCGGAAGTCGGCCGGATCGAAGTCCTCGATCGGGCTGATGCGCTGGATTCCGGCATTGTTGACCAGGATGTCGCAGTCCAGGCTGAGCGTCTGGAGGGATTCGACGTCGAGCAGGTTGACGGCCCACGAGGTGCCGCCGATCTCGTCGGCGAGGGCCGCGGCGGCGGACTCGTCCACGTCCGCGATCACGACCTTGGCCCCGCGTGCGGCCAGGGCGCGGGCGCTGGCGGCACCGATCCCGCCGGCCCCGCCGGTGACCAGTGCCTTGCGTCCGTTCAGCGTGTTTTCCATTACTCAGCCTTCCATGTCAAAAATCTAATGAGGCGGCCGGCCCCAGCGTGGCTGGGACCGGCCCAAACTCAAGCAGCCCGGAAACTCAAGCCGCCAGGTAACTCAAGCAGCTCAGCGTGCGGCTGCTACGGACAGGCCTTCACGTTCGGCGTCGGCCCGGTCCACGTCTTCCAGGGCGATGCCCTTGGTTTCCTTCAGGCTCAGGACTGCCACGGTGGTGATGGCGCAGGCGACCACCAGGTAGACCGCGGTCGGCAGCCAGGAGCCGGTGTCCTTGAGCCACTGGGTGGCCAGGAGCGGCGCCAGCGACCCGGCGAAGATCGAGGTGACCTGCGAGCCCAGGGAGACGCCGGCGTAGCGCATCCGGGTCGGGAACAGCTCCGACATCAGGGCCGGCTGGCCGGCGTACATGAAGGCGTGCAGGCACAGGCCGATGGTGACGGCCAGGACGATGATCACCGGGTTGCGGGTGTCGAACATCGGGAAGGCGAAGAACGGCCAGGTGGCGCCGGTAATGGCACCGACGAGGTAGACGGGCTTGCGGCCCCAGCTGTCCACGAGCCGGCCGATCTGCGGGATGATCAGGAAGTGCACGAGGTGCGCGATCAGCAGGGCGAGCAGCAGGGATGAGGTGTCGTACTTGTCCACCGTCTTGAGGTAGACGATCGAGAAGCTGACCACGAGGTAGTACATGATGTTTTCCGCGAACCGGAGGCCCATGGACTGCAGGATGCCCTTCGGGTACTTGCGGATAACCTCGCGGACGCCATAGCTCACTGCCTGCTCGCTCTCCAACTGGGCCTTCGCTTCGAGGAAGATGGGCGACTCAGAGACGTGGGTGCGGATGTAGTAGCCGACGAACACGATCACGGCGGAGAGCCAGAACGCCACGCGCCAGCCCCAGCCGAGGAAGTCGGCCGCGCTGAGCATGTTGGACATGATGAACAGGACCAGGGTGGCCAGCAGGTTGCCCACGGGGACGGCGGCCTGCGGCCAGCTGGACCAGAAGCCGCGGGTCTTGTTGGGGCTGTGCTCGGCGACGAGCAGCACGGCGCCGCCCCATTCACCGCCCAGGGCGAAGCCCTGGATGAAGCGCAGGAAGACCAGCAGTGCCGGCGCCAGGTAGCCGAGGGTGGCGAAGCCCGGGAGGCAGCCCATCAGGAAGGTGGAGACACCGATGATGACGATGGTGAGCTGCAGGGTGGGCTTGCGGCCCAGCTTGTCGCCGATCTGGCCGAAGACGATGCCGCCCAGCGGGCGTGCCACGAAGCCGACGGCGTAAGTCAGGAACGCCTGGATAATGCCATCCAGCTCGTTGCCGGTGGCGGGGAAGAAGTACTTGCCGAACACCAGGGTGGCGGCGGTGGCATAGAGGAAGAATTCGTACCATTCGACGACGGTTCCCACCATCGATGCTGCGACGATTTTCTTGAGCCCGGAACCCTTGGATGCGGGTACGGCGGGGGATGTTGCAGAGCGTTCGTTTACGCTCATCTGGTTCTCCTTAGTGTCCACGGTGACACGCGCTGTGACGCACAGCACTGAAATGGCTCCATTGAGTATTGCCGCACATTCGCGGCGGTTCAATGGCCAAACCGGCACCCTATGTGTGCAGAATTGCAGATATGAACGCCAATCCCGATGACCTGCTGGTCCTGCTCGCCGTCTCCCGTTCGGCGAAATTTACGACGGCGGCCCAGACTCTCGGACTGAATCACACCACCGTCTCCCGGCGGATCGCGGCGCTGGAGAAGTCGCTGGGCGGCCGGGTGCTCTCGCGCGCGTCGGGCGGCTGGGAACTGACCGAGCTCGGCGCCGAGGCCGTGCGGGTGGCCGAGCAGGTCGAAAGCGCCGTGCGGACCCTGGAACAGCCCGGGCACACGCCGGATCCCATCACCGGGGTGGTCCGGATGACGGCCACGGACGGCTTCAGCGCCTACATTGCCGCCCCGGCGGTGGCCCGGCTCCGCCGCCACCACCCCGGCCTCAGCGTCGAGATCATCACCGTGACGCGCCGGGCGCTGCAGCAGCGCTCCGGCCTGGACATCGAGGTGGTGGTCGGCGAGCCGCAGGTGCACCGGGCAGAGGCCGCGCAGCTGGGCGAGTACATGCTGGGGATGTATGCCTCCCGCGACTACCTGGCCGAGTACGGGACCCCGGCCACTGTGGAGGAACTGACGGCGCATTCGCTCGTGTACTTTGTCGATTCGATGCTGCAGGTGGACGATCTGGATGCCCCGCGGCGGCTGGTGCCGGCGATGCGGGACGGGCTGAGCTCCACCAATGTCTTTGTCCACGTGGAGGCCACGCGCGCCGGCGCCGGGATCGGGTTCCTGCCGTGCTTCGCGGCCGACCTCCATCCGGACCTGGTCCGGCTCCTGCCGGAGCAATTTGCCGAGATGCTCCCCTACTGGATGGTGCTGCGGCCCGATTCGATGCGCCGCCCGGCGGTCGCGGCCCTCGTGCAGGCGCTGCGGGAGCAGACCGCAGCCCACCGCGATGCCCTGCTGGGCCGGGGTGGAACCCCACCGGCTGCTCCGTAGGCGCCGCCCTTATGGAGCCCCAAAAGGGCCGTTACGGAGCAGTCGACGGCTGAGGGGGTTCGGACGGCCCTGGCGCCGGTGCCAGGGCCCGGCCTGCCGGGGCCAGGCCTGCCGGGGCCCGGCCTGCCGGGTCGTGGCGGACGGCGGCGCCGGCCGCGAATGCCCGCACCTTCTCGTCGTTCCAGATGTGGGCCGGCACCGCACCGCCAAGCAGGCGCCGCGCGAGGCCGGGATCGTCGTCGAACGGGCGGTCGCTGCCGGCCATGATCATGTTGCCGTAGCGCCGGCCCTTGAGCATGGCCGGATCGGCGATGAGCACCGTGTAGGCAAAGGCATCCGCGATGGTGGCGGCGTCTTCGCGGGCGTTTTTGAGGTCCGGGGCGTCGCCGGAGTTCACGACGTAGACCCCTCCCGGCGCGAGGACGCGCTTGGCGTGCTCGGTGAATTCCTTCGTGGTGAGGGGGCGCGGGGTCAGTGAACCGGCGAAGACGTCGCGGATGATCAGGTCCCGGGTCTGCGGGGTCAGGCTCTCGGTGACTTCCCGGGCCTCCCCCACGCGCAGGCGCAGCAGCGGGGCTTTGGGCAGGTCAAACCAGCCCCGGACGTAGTCGGCCAGCTTGCCGTCCAGCTCCACCACGACCTGGCGGGCGTCCGGGTAGGCGGCGTGGAAATAGCGGGCCAGTGAGCATGCTCCCCCGCCGAGGTGCAGGGCGCGCAGCTTGGGCTTGGACTCGCGGGGCCAGCGTGACTCGACCAGGGCGGAGATCCAGCGCATGTACTCAAAGTCCAGGAACAGCGGGTCCGCGAGGTCGATGTGCGAGCTCATGACGCCGTTGATGCGCAGGAGCCAGCCGGTGGAATTGTCCTGGTCCGGGATCAGTTCGCAGTCTCCGGTGTCGATATAGTACACCCCTGCCACGGGACCGGCCGGGCGGGAACCCTTGGGTACGTCCACCACTCCCGGCTCGGCGGCTCCTGCGACCCGGCCCCTGCCCCGCTTGGCCATCAGCTATCCCCCGCATTTTCCATGCTTCAACCCTAGTTCACCGGCATCCCCTGCCACTCCGCCCGGCCGGCTAACCCATATCCGTACCAAAATCAACAAGCAAGGGTACTTACTATTTATTAGTAATCATGCTTACTATTTAACTCCAGCATTGCTGGCGTCTGATCAGCAGCCGATCTTTTTGAAAGAGAGCGAAGATGACAGAGAACCCATGGCCCCAGGATGGGAGCCTCGGCACCCCTACGGCTACCCAGCAGGCTCACCTCCGGCAGGCGTCCACGTTTCCGCCCGTCGCCGACGGCGAAATCTACAGCGCGACCCCGGCCGGAGCGCCGATAAACACGCCCCCGGCAACGGCCACCGGCGCTTCCACCACCGACACCACCAGGCATGAGGCCGCGGAAGTCTCCCGTGTGGCCGCGGATTCGGCCCAGAACGTGGCCGAGACCGCTAAGACCGAGGCCACCCAGGTGGCTGCAGAGGTCAAGACGAACGCCCGGCATCTCCTGCACCAAGCACAATCAGACCTCACTGAACAAGCCGGTGTGCAGCAGCAGAAGGTGGCCCAGGGCCTCCGGTCCGTCTCGACCGAACTTCACTCCATGGCCGCGGCCTCCGAGCAGCCCGGCGTCGCCACCGATCTCGTACGCCAGGCCGCTGAGCGGTCCTCCGCCGTGGCAACGTGGCTTGACGCCCGGGATCCCGGTTCGCTCCTGAACGAGGTGAAGTCCTTTGCGCGGCAGAAGCCAGGGACCTTCCTGTTGCTTGCGGCAGGAGCGGGTGTCCTGGCCGGCCGGCTCAGCCGGAGCCTCAGCGCAGGCGCCCCGGAGCCGACCGGCGCTACGGCCGCCACTCCGTCGGCCACCGGCACTCCAGCGGCGCCGATCAGCCGGGTTCCGGACACCGGAAACGCGGTTCCGCCGCCGCCGGTCCAGATGCCGGCCCCGGAAACGACGACGGCGGGCTTCGCGGACACCTACCCGCCGAACCCACTGGATGTTGATCAGGCGGGCGACGGCAACCGGCAGGCCCGTTGGGCCTCCGGGCCCGTCGTGACCGACCCCCTCGGTCAGGATCCGCTCGGCAGTGACCCTTATGGCAGTGACCCCTTTGACGGTGGCCGTCGATGAGCGAGATGCCTCCGACCGCCGCGCATGCCAAGGCCGAATCGTCGTCCCTCGGCGACCTGCTGGGCGAGGTAACGAGGGACATGTCCATCCTGATGCGGCAGGAAGTCGAGCTCGCCAAGGTCGAACTCAAGCAGTCGGCGGCCCGGGCCGGCAAGGGCACCGGCATGCTCGCCGGCGCCGGCGTCGCCGGACACTTCGTGCTCCTGTTCCTGTCCCTGGCGCTCTGGTGGGCACTCGGGAGCCTGATGGGACTGGGCTGGTCCGCCGTCGTCGTCGCCTTGATCTGGGGCATCGCTGCCGCCGTCCTGGCCACGACCGGCCGCAAGGAACTCAAGGCAATCAAGGGCCTGCCCAAGACCACCGAGACCCTGCAGGAAATCCCGCCCACGCTCAAACCCAACCCCTAGTTCCAGCGAGGAAACACGATGAGTGAAAACCCGGATGTCATCCGAGCAGATATCGAAGCTACCCGCGCACGTCTTGGCACCAACGTCGACGCCGTGGCGGACAAGGTCACGCCGTCGCACATCGTCCAGCGGCAGACCGACAAGGTCAGGGAAAACGTCAAGGACGCAGTCTTCGGAGTGAAGGAGAAAGTCATGGGCACGGCCGACCACACCGCCGGGAGCATGCACGCGGCCGCCGGCAGTGCCGGCGCACACGTGAGTGACGCCGGCTCCGCCATCGGGGACGCCCCGGCGCAGGTCAAGACCAAAACCCAGGGCAACCCCCTGGCCGCAGGTCTGATTGCCTTCGGGGCAGGCCTGTTGGTCTCCTCCCTGATCCCGGCGAGCCAGAAGGAACGCGAAGCCGCAGATGCCCTGAAGACCGCGGCCGAACCGCTGACCACGGAACTCACCGAGGCCGCCAAACACGTGGCAGAAGGCCTCAAGGAGCCAGCCCAGGCCGCAATGGAAAACGTTAAGGCGACGGCCGCCGACGCCACCGAGCATGTCAAGACCGAGGGCCAAGGCGCAGTTGCTGACGTCAAGGATCGCACCGTCGAGGCCAAGGACAACGTCCAGCAGGCCTGATCCCGTTCGAACCCGGCCGGCCGTCCTGCGCTCACGCGCCGGACGGCCGGCTGATGCACTTAACCCCGAAGGAAGAACTTCCATGTTCAAAAACCCCGCCGCGGCCGCCACTTCAGCAGACGCCGAAACCCCGGAGAGCAGCACCGCCAAGGCCCGCACCGCACCCCCTCCGGACGACTCCCGCAAGCCGGACAGCCCCACCGAGGTGACCAAGCCGTCGTGGAAGTACATCGCGAAGAAGACGCTGCGGGAATTCACCAAGGACCAGTGCCCCGATCTCGCCGCGGCCCTCACCTACTATTCGGTCCTCTCAATCTTCCCCGCGCTCTTAGCGCTTGTGTCCCTGCTCGGCATTTTCGGCCAGGCCGGGAAGACCACGTCGGCGCTCCTGGAGATCGTCCAGGGCTTCGCGCCCGCTGAAACCGTGGACGCCATCCGCCAGCCGGTCGAGCAGCTCAGCAACTCCTCCACCGCCGGATTCGCACTCGTGATCGGCATTCTCACCGCCCTCTGGTCCGCCTCCGGCTACGTCGGGGCGTTTGGCCGGGCCATGAACCGGATCTACGAAATTGACGAGGGCCGGCCGTTCATCAAGCTGCGTGGCACCATGCTCGGCGTGACCGTCGCCACCTTGCTGATCGTCGCCGCCCTCGCGTTCATGCTGGTTCTCAGCGGGCCGGTGGCAGAGTCCGTCGGCAAGGCGATTGGCCTGGGCGGGATGGTTCTCACCGTCTGGAACATTGCCAAATGGCCGGTGATCCTGCTGCTCGTCGTGCTCGCCATCGCCATCCTGTACTACACCACCCCCAACGTGAAGCAGCCCAAGTTCCGGTGGATGAGCCTGGGGTCCTTCATCGCCCTGATGATCTTCCTGCTGGCTTCCGTGGCCTTCGGGTTCTACGTCGCCAACTTCAGCAGCTACAACAAGACTTATGGCGCTATCGGCGGTGTCATCATCTCGCTGCTGTGGCTCTGGATCCTGAACATGTCACTGCTGTTCGGCGCGGAGTTCGACGCCGAGATGGAACGCGGCCGGCAGCTGCAGGCCGGAATCGAGGCGGAAGAGACCATCCAGCTGCCGCCCAGGGACACCAAGCAGAGCGACAAGCTGCAAGCCCGGGAGGAAGAGGACATCCGACGCGGACGCGAACTGCGCGAGCAGCAGGCCGGCTCGCGGGACCAAAGCCCCTAGCCATTGACGGACCGCCGCGTTCTACTGGGGCTGCACGTATAGCCGGGCGAAGGGGTGCGTCCGCCGAGCCGGGAGGAAGAATGTCGGCACCCGCAGAGCATCAAGGCGGCGTCGTGGCAGTCGGCTACGGCGGGTCCGAGGCAGCCCGGCTTGCCGTCCGCTGGGCCGCCGGCTACGCGGCCGCCACCGGACTCGACCTTCGGGTGGTGCACGCCTGGGTATGGCCGGTCTTCACCAAGAACCTGGGCCCCGTCAAGGGAGTGGCCGGCAGCGGACTGCGGCACTCCGCCGAAGCCATCCTCGCCGAAGGCGTCGAACTGGCCCGCAGCGCCCTCCTGGAGGCAACCGGCGCGGCCGGCGTCGAACCCGCCACTGAACCGGGCGCCCGGCCCGGCATCGACGCCGCCACCGAACCCCGTGAAGCAGCGCCCGGCGAAACGGCCGACGCCGGGCTCGAAGCATCCGGCGTCGAGCGATCCGCGTCCCTTACCGAACCGGAACACCCCGGTCCCGCCGTCGACGGCGTCATGGAAGCCGGGCTCGCCGCGCCCGTCCTGCGCGAAGCCGCCCGGGACGCGCGGCTGCTGGTGGTCGGTAGCCGGGGACTTGGCGCCGTCCTGGGCCCAGTAGCGGGTTCGGTCTGCCTTGACTTGGCGGGCTCGGCACACTGCCCCGTCATGGTGATCCGGCGCCCGGGCATCCCCGGCGGGCCCGTCGTGGTGGGGGTCGACGCCTCGCCCCGCAGCCACGCCACTCTGGCCGAGGCCGCCCGGCTGGCCGGAATTCTCGGCGCCCCGCTGCACCTCGTCCACGTGGACACGTTGCGGGGCGGGGCACGGGAGGAACACGGCCGCCATGCCAGGCTCCTCGGCGAAGAGCTGCTGGACCACGCCATCGACGAGGCCCGGGCATTGGCCCCCGGGCTGGAAGTGTCCGGTGTCCTGTTCGGCAGCCATGCCGCCGCCCGGGAACTCCTTGCCGCCGCAGCCGACGCCGACGTCCTGGTACTCGGGACCCATAACCCTTCGGCGGGACCCGGCAACACCGTCTCCGCCGTGCTGCACAAGGCGCGCTGCAACGTGTTCGTCAGCCGCTGACCGCCGCTGACGGACCCAAGGGAGCGGCGACGAAGCGCATGAAAACCACATGAAACAACATCGGGACTGCAGTAAAGGAGGCCGCGGTGCGAGCCTGGCGGGTTGAACGTCCGGGGCCGATGTCCGGCGGACCCCTCGTGGCTGGCGACTGCCCGGATCCCGTGCCGGGGCGCGGGGAGGTCCTGCTCAAAGTGCGCGTCTGCGGCGTGTGCCGCACAGACCTGCACCTGGCCGAGGGCGACCTCGAACCCCGGCACCCCGGGACCATCCCGGGCCACGAAGTGGTGGGTGAGGTGATCGGGCTCGGCCCTGGAGCGGCCAGGTTCGGCCTCGGCGAACGGGTGGGGGTGGCCTGGCTGGGCGGCACGTGCGGCGCCTGCCGGTTCTGCGTGCGCGGCCAGGAGAACCTGTGCCTGTCCCCCACGTTTACCGGCTGGGACCGCGACGGCGGGTACGCCGAGCTCGTCACTGTGACCGAGAACTTCGCTTACCGGATCCCGGAGACGTTCGGCGACGAGCAGGCTGCGCCGCTCCTGTGCGCAGGCATCATCGGCTACCGTGCGCTGAGCCGGGCGGAACTGCCGATCGGCGGCCGGCTGGGCATCTACGGCTTCGGCGGCTCCGCGCATCTGGCGGCCCAGATCGCGCTCTACCGTGGTGCCCGCGTGTACGTCATGACCCGGTCCGCGGAGGCCCGCCGGCTGGCCCTGGATCTGGGCGCGACGTTCGCCGGCGGCGCCGAGGAACAGCCACCGGATCCCCTCGACGCCGCGATCCTCTTTGCCCCCGCCGGCGGGCTGGTGCCGGTGGCGCTGCGCGCCCTGGACCGCGGCGGCACGCTCGCCGTCGCAGGCATCCACCTGAGCGACATCCCACCGCTGCACTACAGCGACGAGCTCTTCAACGAACGCCAGCTGCGCAGCGTCACGGCCAATACCCGGGCCGACGGCGAGGAATTCCTCCGGATCGCCGCCGAGATCCCGCTCCGCCCCACCACCATGGCGTACCCGTTCGAGGCCGCGGATCAGGCACTGCGGGATCTGGCCGAGGACCGGATCACGGGCGCGGCCGTGCTGCACATGGAGCACACATAGCCCGCACGTGCCGTCAGTCGGACGGCCCGGCGGCGCGAAGGAACTCGTGCTCACGGCCCGCCCGGATCAGCACCTTCTCCGCGCCGACCCGCACCAGCACCGGGGCGGCGTCCCCCGGGGCCGCGGACACCCTGAGCCGGTCCGGCCCGAGGTGCACCGCCAGCAGCTGGTCACGGTAGCGGACCTGGAATTCCACCCGGTGCAGCTCCGCCGGCAGCCGCGGGGTGAAGTCCAGGGCATCGCGGGTGATCCGAAGTCCGGCGAAGCTGCGCTGGACAACGTCGATCGAGCCCGCCATGGCGCCCAGGTGGATGCCTGTGCTCGTGGTGCCCCCTTGCGTGTCGTCCAGGTCCGTGTCCAGTGCTTCCCGGAACGTGGCCCACGCCCGCTCCGGGTCCCGTTGCGCCAGCACGGAGGCGTGGGTGACCCGGCTGAGCGTGGAACCGTGCGCGGTCCGGGCCAGGTAGAAGTCCACCGTAGCCGCGATGTGCGCCGGCTCGACGTCGTACCCCATCCGGCGCAGGAACCCCAGAAGCTGATCCTCGCCCAGGACGTACAGGAGCATCAGGACGTCCGCCTGTTTGGCCAGCCGGTAGTGGTTGGTACTGTCGCCTTCGGCCTCGAGGATCAGGTCCAGCCGTTCGATGTTCCGGTAGGCGCGGCGGTAGTGGTTCCAATCGAGTTCCCGGAGTGCGCCGTAGCCGTCGAACTGGCTGATGATGCCGTCGTCGTGGAAGGGGACGAACATGCGCCGGCTCAGGTGCGCCCAGGCATCGATTTCCGCCCGCGTGATCCCCAGCCGTGACCGCAACTCCTCCATGTCGAACCCCTGCACGGAGTGCATGATCCAGACGGCCTGGTCGAACACCCAGGCCGCCATGATGTTCGTGTACGCGTTGTCGTCCAGGCCGCCGCCGGGGTTGCCCGGATGGCCGGTGTGGTACTCGTCGGGCCCCATGACGCCCTTGATGTGGAAGCGGTCCTCCGCAGCGTCATGCGCCGCCATGGATGCGAACAGCCGGGCGACGTCCACCACAATCTCGGCACCGTGCCGGGTCAGCCAGCCCCGGTCCTGGGTCGCTTCGAAGTACTGCCACGCGTTGTAGGCGACCGCCAGACCCACATGCCGCTGCAGATGGGAGTAGTCCGGCATCCAGTGACCGGAGAGCTTGTTGAACAGGAACTTGGGTGTCTGTTCGGTGCCGTCGCTGCCGCTCTGCCAGGGAAAGAGGGCGCCGCGCAGCCCGGCGTTGCGGGCCGCGTCCCGCGCCGTTCCCAGGCGCCGCCAGCGGTAGTCAATCAGTTCGCGGGCCACCGCGGGCAGCCGGGAGTTCAGGACCGGCAGGACGAACAGCTCATCCCAAAAGATGTGCCCGCGGTAGCCTTCGCCGTGGAGCCCGCGGGCCGGGACCCCGGCGTCGAGCTCGGCCGTGTGCGTGGTGAGCGTCTGCAGCAGGTGGAAGACGTGGAGGTTCAGGATCAGCTGCGCCTGGGACGGGGCATCGGATTCGATGATGAACGGCGCCAGGAGGAGGCTCCACGCTGTCTCATGGGCTGCCAGCAGTTCGCCGAAGTCCCGGGGTGCGCGCGCCAGCACGGCGAGCGCGGCCGAGACCGGCGAGGCGATGGCGTGGTCCCGCGACGTCGCGACGGCCACCGTCTTGGTGACCGTGACGGGTACGGCGTCCGTGACCGGCAGGTCGAAACGGTGTCCGTGCAGGCCCCCGACCGGCTCGGTAATAGCGACCGGAAACCCGCCGGGCGCCCCGCCGGCTCCGGTCGGCTGAGGCTGTCCATCGCCGGAAATCCGGGTCCGCAGCGCCAGGGCGATTCCGATCTTGCTCCCGCTCGTCTCCACCTCCACCGTCAGCTGCGAGGCGTCCGGCCCGGCCTCGGAGGAGGACACCGTCACCGCCGTCAGGTGCCGGTTGGCCAGCTGGGCGTCCTCCGGCACGTTGGAGTTGGTGACGCCGGTGTCGCAGCCGCTGCGGACGCTGACGGTTCCGCTCCACCCGACGGCGGTCAGGGTCGTCTCCAGCGCGGCCAGATGGGGCTCGGCCATGGACACGAGCCGGCGCTGGAGCACCCGAAGCTGCCGCCCGGCGTCGTCCTCCAGGAGCGCTTCCCGGTTCAGCAGGGCGCGTTTGAGGTCCAGCGTGCGGCGCTCGCTGCGGAGCGTCAGGCCGCCGTCGGACCACCAGTCGCCGTCGCCTATCCTGACGTCCAGCGGCAGCCAGTCCGGGATGTTGACCATGTGTTCGTCCACTGTCACCTCGCCCTGGACATTGCTGGTCAGGCTGTTGTAAACGCCTGCGAGGTAAGTGCCGGGATAGTGGACTTCGCCCGCGCGGTGCTCCGGGGCGGCGCCGCGGGTGGCCAGATAGCCGTTGCCGAGGGTGGTCAGCGCCTCGCGGTGCCGTTCGTGGGCCGGGTCGAATCCCTCGTAGACCAGCAGCCACGGGTGCGTGATGACCAGCCCGATGTCCAGTTCGCTGACGTCTTCAACCACGAGGTCGGCACCCGCGGCTTCCAGCTCGGCCCGCCGCCCGGCACGGTCGAGGCCGACCACGAGCCCGAAGCCTCCGCGCCGCCCGGCTTCCACGCCGGCCGCGGCGCCGGCGATCACCATGGCCCGGGCCGGGGTGATCTCCAGTCTGCGGACGGCCTCCAGGACCAGGGCCGGCGCCGGCATTCCGGCGACGTCGTGGTCCAGGGCCGTCTGGCCATCCACGATGTGATCAAAGCCCTCGCCAAGGCCCGCGGCGGCCACGATTGCGGCGGCGTTCCGGCTGGAGGTGGCGAGGACCACCGGGATCCGCCCGGCCCGGAGCCGCTCGAGGAGCGCCACGGTACCGGGGAAGACCGGAACGGGACCGCCCGCGAGCATGTTTTCGAAAATCCCGCCCTGGCGCTGCGCGAGTCCGAACGCCGTCCACTCCGCCGGGCCGTCCGCGGGCGAGCCCCGGGGAATGGCGACGCCGCGCGAGGCCAGGAACGTGGCCACGCCGTCCTCCCAGGTCCGGCCCTCGACGCAGCGTGCGAAGTCGCCGTCCGTGAAGGGCCCGCGCCGCGCGTCGGCGGGAAGCCGGGGGTCCTTCATAACGTCGTCGAAGAGCTGTTTCCAGGCTGCCGCGCGGAGCTCTCCCGTGTCGGTCACGACGCCGTCGAGGTCAAAGATCACGGCGTCGACGGGAGCCAGTGCGGCGGCAACTGTGGGCGACTCCGTCATGGCCCAGTCCTATCAGCGATCCCTGCGCCGCGACAGTGGCGTTCGGCCCGGGATCCGCCCTTAGCCCAAGAGTGCATCGAGGGTGGTGAAGCCATAGCCGGCCTGGCGGATGCGGCTGATCAGCCGGGGCAGGGCAGCGGCGTCCAGGGTGGTGCCGTCGTCGGGGTTGGAACCGATGTGCATCAGGACAATTTCCCCCGGCTGCAGGGCCGCCAGGACCCGGTCAGCCACGAGCTGCGCCGTCACTCCGCCGCTGGTGCCTTTCCAGCCCAGGGTGTCGACGCTCCAGCGCACCGGAAGGTAGCCGAGGTTGTTGACGGTGGCGATGGTCCTGGCGTCGCGGTCGCCGAAGGGAAACCGGAAGAGCGGCCGCGGGTCCGCGCCGGCGGCCCGGATGGCCCGCTCGGCCGATGTGACCTGGTCCGCGATGCCGGCGTCCGGCAGTCCGGTGAATGCCGGATGGGTCATGGAATGGTTGCCCACCCGGTGCCCTCCGGCGACGATCGCCGCCACGCCTCCGGGGTTCGCGGCAGCCCAGCTGCCGGTTAGGAAGAAAGTGGCCCGCACGCCCCCGGCGGCGAGGCTCTGCAGGATGCTGGGAAGTCCGGCCGCGTTGGCGCCGGCGTCGAACGTCAGGGCGACCACCCGGCCCGCGCCCGGAATGGTCTCGACGTCGCGTCCGGCGAGCGCGGCGGGGAACGGCGCCGCGGGCGGCAGCGGAGCAGGAACGGTCGGCGCCGGGGCCGGAGCGGTCGGTTCAGGGGCCGGCGGGACGGGAACGGCCGGAGCAGGCACGCTGGTGCCCGGGGCCGGCGAAGCCGCGGTCGGCGAGTCAGGGGACGAGGTCTCGGAGGCGGATCCGGACGCCGGGGAGGTGACGGGCGCAGATGCGGGCGGTGACGCCGTCGGCGCCCCCTGCAGCAGCAGGACCGCGGCGCCGAGCAGCAGCACCGCCGCAGTCACGACGGCCCCGATCATCAACCACCGGCGTCGGCTGCCAGCACTCATGGACCCCATGATTCACTGTGGCCTCACGGGTCACCGCCGGTCTAGTGCTTAAAGGCCCCCGCCGCCGTGGCGTCCCCTAGGACATTGCCGGAATCAAGCCGTCCGCCCGATACCGGTCGAACAGCCGGAGGAAGGCGTCTTCCGTTCGGCGGTACCCGGTGAAGCCGGCAAGACGGCTCTTGCTCATATCTGTGACCACTTCGAGATTCCGGCCCAGGTCACCGTCCGTGTGCCACCAGGAGGCGACCCGTGCGAGGTCGGGTTCCGCCAGCCCGTGGCGGGCGGCGATGCCTGCCCACACGCCTTCCATGCCGCGCATTTGCTGCTCCAGGGGGCGGGGTTCGTCCGCGTAGCCCACTGGCTCCACACCGAAGTAGGCGGCCAGCGCGGGCCACATGCGCCGCCAGCGGAAGACGTCACCGTTGACGATGTTATAGGCCTCGTCGCTGACGTTGTCCGCTGTGGCCGCCCAGATCATGTGGTCCGCCAGCAGCCCGCTGTCGGTCATGTCCGTGAGGCTGTTCCATTGCGTCTCGGAGCCCGGGAAGATGAACGGCTGTCCCAGTTCCCTGCAGATGGAGGCCTGGACGGCGAGGGTGAGTCCCATGTTCATGGCGTTCCCGACTGCATGTCCGATCACCGTGTGCGCCCGGTGCACGGACCAGCCAAAGCCCTGCGTCCCGGCGGCTGCCCACAATTCGTCTTCCTGGGCGTAGTAGAAGTTGGGCGTCGGCAGTCTGGGCTCGCTCTCCCGGAACGGGGTGTCCGGCATTTGCCCTGCCGCATAGGCTTCAAACGGGCCCAGATAGTGCTTCAGCCCGGTCATGAGGGCGACGTGCTTCACGGGCTTGCCGCTGAGGCTCTCGAGGACGTTCCGCAGCATGCCCGCGTTTGTCTCGATGTTTTCCTGTTCCGTATTCATCCTGGACCACGCCGTGTAAAACACGTGGGTGGGAGATTCGCCGGCCAGACCCTCGCGCAGATCCTCCACGGAATTCAGGTCCGCGCTCACATGGCGCACGTCGCGGCGGAGGAGCGGGTTGCGGGAGATCCCCACCACGTCCCACCCCTCATCAGCCAACCTGTCCACCAGCGCCGACCCGGCAATTCCGCTTGCCCCCACCACGAGGGCCGACCGCGTTTCGACCGTGTCTGAACTGCTTCGCACGTCATTCCTCCTGGTGTCGCTGATGCTGCGCCACGGCCCGTCGGGCTCGGCTCGCCGCCCGTTTGGTCGGGACGGACGCTCTTCCAGCCTCTCATGCTGAGGCTGCGTGGCTGCCCGCCGCGGCGCAGTAGGATTCAAGTAGTTCAGGACACGCCGTCGAAGGCAGAAACTCCGTGAAAATCGTTCTCCGGTATCCGCTCGTGGCAGGGACCCTGCTTGTCCTGCTGGCGGTGGTGGCCCTCCTGGCCGCAGGCCAGGAGGGTATCGCCCAGGCCGCCGCGAGCATCTATGCCCTGGCCGTGGCTGCCTACCTCGCCATCGGGATGGTGCGCCGGCTCGCAGGCGGCCAGTGGGGCATCGACATCCTGGCCGTCACCGCAATCGTCGCCACCGTACTCGTGGGTGAGTACATCGCCTCGATGATCATCGTTCTCATGCTCGCCGGCGGCACGGCCCTTGAGGACTACGCCGCGGGCCGGGCCAAGCACGAACTGACGGCGCTGCTGGAACGCGTCCCGCAGACGGCCCACCGGGAGCGCACCGGCACGTCCGCCGCCGGAACCCACACAGACGGAACTAACGCTCCCGGAACCAACACAGACGGCCAGCATGAGGACGTGGCGGCCACCGACGTCGAAATCGGCGACATCCTGCTGGTCAGGCCCGGTGAGGTGGTCCCGCTGGACGGTGTCCTGCTCTCGGATTCCGGGACGTTCGATGAATCGTCGCTCACGGGGGAAAGCCTGCCGGTGGAGCGGTCCGCCGGGGAAGGGCTCATGAGCGGCTCGTTGAACGGTGAGGCCGCAGTCCGGATGCGGGTCACGGCGCGTATGGAGGATTCGCAATACAGCCGGATCGTCGCCCTCGTGAAGGAGGCGGCGGAAAGCAAAGCGCCCATGGTCCGGCTGGCCGACCGCTATGCCGTGCCGTTCACGGCCCTGGCCTACGCGCTCGGTGCCGTGGGCTGGATCATCAGCGGCAGCCCGGCACGCTTCGCCGAGGTCCTCGTGGTGGCCACGCCGTGTCCGCTGCTGATCGCCGCTCCCGTGGCGTTCCTGGGCGGCATGAGCCGCGCCGCGCGCTCCGGCGTCATCGTCAAGTACGCCGGAGTGCTTGAACAGCTGAGCCGGATCAAGACTGTCGCGTTCGACAAGACGGGAACCCTGACCTACGGCCGCCCCGCATTGGTGGCGGTTCGGACCGCCGGGACCCTCTCGGAAGATGAGGTCCTGGGGTTGGCGGCGTCCGCGGAACAGTACTCCTCCCATGTCCTCGCCGCCTCGGTGATGGACGCAGCCCGTTCCCGGGGGCTGCCCTTTGCCGCTGCCACCGAGGCCACGGAATTCGCCACGCACGGGGTGCGGGCCCGGTTTGACGGCCAGGACGTGGTGGTGGGCAAGCCCGCGTTCGTGGCAGAGTGGGCCTCCGGTGTAGCGGAGACGGACCTGGCCAGCGGTGAACTCGCCATCTACGTCGGTACCGGCGGCGAATTCGTGGGCTCCCTCGTGATGAGCGATCCCATCCGCAAAGAGACCCGCCGCACGCTCAGCGAACTCAAGGCCCTCGGCGTGGATCGGACAGTCATGCTGACCGGCGATGCGCTCGCCACCGCCCGGCACATCGCGGACGAGGCCGGGCTCACCGACGTCCGGGCGGAGTGCCTCCCGCCGGACAAGGTCGAGGCCGTCAGGTCGCTGCCGGACCGTCCGGTCATGATGGTCGGCGACGGCGTCAATGACGCCCCCGTCCTGGCGGTCGCCGACGTCGGAATCGCCATGGGCGCCCGCGGTTCGACTGCGGCCGGAGAGTCGGCCGACGTCGTGATCATCCTCGATGACCTCTCCAAGGTGGCGTCGGCCGTCCGGATCGGACAGCGCACCGTGCAAGTGGCCCTGCAGAGCATCTGGATCGGCATCGGGCTGAGCGTGGCCCTGATGGTGGCCGCGGCCGCGGGGTACGTGCCGGCCATCGCAGGGGCCCTGACACAGGAGCTCGTGGACCTCGCCACGATCCTCAACGCCTTGCGGTCCCTCGGGCCGGGACGCCACGGCGCCGTCAGCACCGCGCGGGCCGAGGAAGGCGCGCGGCGGGCACCGCTACCGGGCTGAGCCTGTCGTGGCTGACGCTGCCCCGGCCGGCGCCGTCTTCTCCGCCTCCGCGATCCGCGGCACGGTCCTGAGATAGCTGTCCGGGTTCAGGGAGATCGAGTCGATCCCTTCGCGGACCAGGAACGCCGCGAACTCCGGGTGGTTGCTGGGACCCTGCCCGCAGATGCCGATCTTGATGCCGCCGGCGTGGGCCTTGCGGATGGCCTCGCTGATCATGGCCATCACGGCCTCGTCCCGCTCATCGAAGAGCGCCGCGAGCTGGCCGGAATCGCGGTCCACGCCCAGGACCAGCTGCGTGAGGTCGTTGGAGCCGATCGAGAACCCGTCGAAGCGGGTGGCGAATTTCTCGGCCAAGACCACGTTGGACGGGATTTCGCACATCATGTAGACCTGCAGCCCGTTGCTGCCGCGGACCAGGCCGTGCTCGGCCATCACGGCAAGGACCTTGTCCGCTTCCTGCGGGGTGCGGCAAAACGGCACCATGACGATCACGTTCGTGAACCCGAGTTTCTCGCGGACCCGCTTGAGCGCGGCGCATTCGAGCGCGAACCCCTCGCGGTAGCGGGCGTCGTAATAGCGCGAGGCACCGCGGAAGCCAAGCATCGGGTTCTCTTCCGGCTCCTCAAAGGCGGCCCCGCCCAGCAGGTGGGCGTATTCGTTGGTCTTGAAGTCACTGAGCCGGACAATCACCGGGCGGGGGTAGTACGGCGCGGCGATCTTGGCGATGCCCAGCGACAGTGCGTCCACGAAGTACTCCGTCGGGTCCGCGTACCCCTGCGCCAAGTCCCTGATCTGCTGCGCCTCGGCTGGGTCGGTGACGCGTTCCGGATGGACCAGGGCCATGGGATGCACGCGGATCAGGCTGCTGATGATGAATTCCATCCGGGCGAGCCCGACGCCGTCGGCCGGCAGCCGCCACCACTGGAAGGCCGCAGCCGGGCTGGCGATGTTGACCATGACGGCGGTGCGGGTTTCGGGCAGCGCACCGAGGTCCACGTCTTCTGTTTCGAAGGCCAGGGTGCCGTCGTAGACCCGGCCCGTATCGCCCTCGGCGCAGGAGATCGTCACGGGCCGGCCTTCGGCCAGGACGGACGTGGCATTGACGGTTCCGACGACGGCGGGCACACCCAGCTCGCGGCTCACGATCGCCGCGTGGCTTGTGGGGCCGCCGTGGTCCGTGACGATCCCGGCCGCCCGCTTCATGATGGGCACCCAGTCGGGGTCGGTCATTTCGGTCACGAGGATGGCGCCGTCGCGGAATGTCGCAATGTCCGCAGCGGTCCGGATGACGCAGGCCGTGCCGTGCGCGATCGAATCGCCGATCGCGGCGCCGGTGGCCAGCACCGTCCCCTGCTCCAGCAGATGGTGGATGGTGAAGTGGGGACCGGTGCGGAGCGACTGGACGGTCTCGGGGCGGGCCTGGACCATGAAGAGTTCCCCGGTCTCGCCGTCGCGGGCCCATTCCATGTCCATGGGCCGGCCGTAGTGGTTTTCGACGCTGACAGCCCAGCGGGCGAGGGCGAGGATCTCGGCGTCGCCCAGCACGAAGGCCCGGCGCTCGGCCGCCGAGGTGTCCATCATCCGGGTGCGGGCGCTCCCGCCGCGGCCGTAGACCATCTTCCGGGCCTTGGAGCCGAGGGATTTCTCGATGATCGGGGTGACGCCCTGCGCGGCCGCGGAGTCTGAGAGGAGCGGTTTGAAGACCACATACTTGTCCGGGTTGATGGTGCCCTGGACCACGGTTTCGCCCAGGCCCCAGGCCGCACTGATGACGGCGGCGCGGGGAAAGCCCGAATCGGTATCGATGGAGAACATCACCCCGGAGGCACCGACGTCGGAACGCACCATCCGCTGGATGCCGATCGAGAGGGCGACCTCCAGGTGGTCAAAGCCCTTGACTTCCCGGTAGCTGATGGCCCGGTCCGTGAAGAGGGAGGCGTAGCAGCGGCGGCAGGCGTCCAGCAGTTCGTGCTCGCCCGCGATGTTCAGGAAGGTCTCCTGCTGTCCGGCGAAGCTCGCGTCCGGGAGGTCTTCGGCGGTCGCGCTGCTGCGGACCGCGACCGAGAGCCGGTCCAGGCCGGCACGCTCCCCCAGGGTCCGGTAGTGGGTGCGGATGGATTCGGCGATGTCCTCGGGGAACTCGCTGGCCAGGAACAGCTCCCGGATGGCCTCGCCGGTGGCGCGCAGCGTGGCATCCCCGGACCGGTAGGCCGCGATGCGCGACCGCATGGCGGCGTCGATCCCGTTGGCCGCAATGAAGGTGCGGTATGCGGCGGCCGTGGTGGCAAACCCGTCGGGGACCCGGACGCCCTCGCTCTGGAGGTTCCGGATGAGCTCGCCGAGGGAGGCGTTCTTGCCGCCGACCCGCGGGACGTCGCCCATGCCGATCTCGTCAAACCACATCACGGGCGAATCAGCCATGTCAGCACTCCTGTGCGTTGTCGATGAACCCATCCTGCGCGGGACCTGCTTCCCGGGGTCAGGGGCTTTGGACCCGCGTGCCGCCCCCAGCCGTTCCGGGGCTGGCCGTGCCGGGGCCGGCGGCGGGTGGACCGCCCCGGCGGTGGCGGACGATCTTGTACAGCCAGTCGGCGATCAGGACGGCGGGGACAGCTGCCAGAGCCACCGCCAGCCCTCCAGGCGTCGGCGGCGCGTGGCCCAGCAGCGCCGCCACCGGGCCCAGGAACAGGAACACGCACAGCAGACCCAACTCGGCCAGCACGGCCCACAGCAACAGCCTGTTGGTGAACCAGCCCAGCCGCCAGGGCGGGACGGTGGCGCTGCGGCAGGCGAAGGCGTTCGCCAACTGGGCCAGCACGACCGTTGTGAAGGCCGCACCGGAGGCCGCCATGAGCACGTCCATTGGCGGCAGTTCCGTGCCGGGCCGCCACCCCGCGCCGAGCAAAACCACCGTGTACGCGGTCATCTCCATCACGGCCTCCACCGGTCCCAGCAGCCCGAACACCCGGAACATGAGGGCCCGGTCCATCAGGTGCCGGCGCTCGGGCGGCCGCTTCAGCGTTCCCTTGCTGGGCGCCTCGCTGCCCAGGGCCAGGGCGGGCAGCAGGTCGGTGCCGATGTCCAGGGCAAGGATCTGCAGCACGCCCAGCGCCAGCGGGAAGTGGCCGCCGGACAAGGCCCAGATGATGAAGGGGGTGAGCTCGGCGACATTGTCCGTCAGGTGGTAGGTCAGGAAGCGCCGGATGTTCGCGTAGGTGGCCCGGCCCTGTTCCACCGCGGCAATGATGGTGGCGAAGTCGTCATCGAGCAGCACAAGGTCGGCGGCCTCACGGGCGACGTCGGTGCCGCTCAGGCCCATGGCGACTCCGATGTCCGCCTGCTGCAGCGCCGGGCCGTCGTTGACGCCGTCGCCGGTCATGGCCAGGACGTGCCCACGGCCTTGCAGGAGGCGGGCCACCCGGAGTTTCTGTTCCGGCGTCACCCGGCTGACCACCACTCCGTCACGGTCCAGCAGGGCCGCCAGGACGGCGTCGTCCTCAGGCAGGTCCGGTCCCTGCAGCACAGTTTCCGTGACGCCGAGCAGCCCGGTCTCCCGGGCGATGGCGGCGGCGGTGAAGGCGTGGTCGCCGGTCACCATGGCCACTTTGATGCCGGCGTCGCGGGCGGCCTGGAGGGCCACCTTCACCTCGGTCCGGGGAGGATCGTGCAGGCCGATCAGGCCCATCAGCGTCAGTCCGGCCTCCGCGTCTTCGAGCCGGAACGTGGCGCCGGGCGGCCCGGGCAGGCTGCGCTGGGCGACGGCGAGCACCCGCAGGCCGCGCGCGGCCATCTCGTCGACCATACCCAGCGCCCGGCGCCCGCCCGAAGCCCCCGCTCCGGATGGGGCCCATGTGCCGTCTCCCGTGCACAGCGGGATCACCGATTCCGGGGCGCCCTTCACGTAGAGGGTGGTGCCGACGATTGCCGATTCCCGCAGCCGGCGGGGGTCGAACGCGAACCGGTGCGACGGCGTCGGCTGCTCCCGGTGTTCGCCCCGGTCAGCGGGCCCTTCGGCGGGGACGGCCGTGAGGCGGGCGGCGAGCGCGTCGATCGCGGCCTCCATCGGGTCTCCCTCCGCTATCCACCGGTCCTCGTGGAGGACGGCCCGCCCCACCGAGGCGGCGCGCGCCGCGATGCTGAGCTGACGGGCGTCCTCCGCGCCGGTGCCGGTGATATCGGCTTCGGGTCCGTAGCCCTGGCCGTCGATGGTCAGCAGCCCGGACGGGGTCCAGACCTCGACGACGTTCATCCTGTTCTGTGTCAGGGTGCCCGTCTTGTCGGTACAGATAAACGTGGTGGAGCCGAGGGTCTCCACCGCCTGCAGGTTGCGCACCAGGGCGTTGCGCCTGGCCATGCGCTGCGCGCCGACAGCCAGGGAGAGCGTGACCGTGGGAAGCAGTCCTTCGGGAACGAGCGCGACGGCCACCCCAATGGCGAACAGGAAGGCATCGCGCCAGGAAATGCCGACAAGGAGCGAGATGACGAAGAACAAGGCACCGATGCCCAGGGCCATGGAGGCGGTAATGCGGACAATTCTTTGCAGTTCCAGCGCCAGCGGGCTGGTCGGGGCTTCGACGTTGCCCGTCAGGGCCGCGATTTCCGCGAGCCTGGTCTGGCCTCCCGTCACCAGGACCACGCCTTCGGCCTGCCCGTTGACCAGGAACGTGCCGCCAAAAGCGGTGTCGCCCGGGGACTTGACCACGGCCTCGCTTTCGCCCGTCAGCATCGATTCGTCCACCTCGCAGCTGGTGGCAAGGGCCAGCCGGAGGTCCGCGGGGACGCGGTCGCCGGCCACCAGCACCACGACGTCGTCGGGAACCAGTTCGGTGGCGTGGACCTTGATGACGCGGCGGTCCCGGCGCACGGACACCATGGCGGGGAGCAGTTCGCGGAGCTTGGCGGCGGCGTGCTGGGCCCGCTCCTGCTGGATGTAGGCGAACACCCCGTTGACCACGATCACCACGATGATGGCGATCCCCAGTTGCGGCATGCCGGCAATGAATGCGAAGACGGCCGCCACCCAGAGCATGATCGCGAAGAAGTGGGTCAGCTCGGCCAGAAGCCTCCGCCAGCCGGGGACCGAGCGGGGCTCGGGCAGTTTGTTGGCGCCGAATTGCTGCAGCCGCCGGGCGGCCTCGTCCGCGCTGAGGCCGGCCACGGCCGACAACGAGTCCTGCCCCGCACCGGGGTTCACGCCCGCGCTCCGCCCCTCACGGACACCGCCGGCCGCCGACCCTGATCAGGTACCTCATGGATCGAGCATCGTGCCGCTTGCCCGGGCCGGTAAGGGCCAAAGGTCCGCTGTCCGCGGCGCGGGCGGGTCCCACCGGGCCGCCGCCGTCGAAATCGCCGCAATGGTGCGGGCTCGCCGGAACTTTGCGGCGATGTGACGGGCATCCGGCGAACTCGAGGCTGCCAGGGCCCGGGACAGCCGCGTTAGTCGCCGGCGGCGCTCATTCCGAATTCTCTCTGGATCCGCACGCGGGCACCCCGTTCAACCAGGGTGGGGATGAACGTCCTGATCCGGCCTCCGTCCAGGGCCTCGAATTCCTCGCCGACAATCCAGACGATGTGCAACCGCGGAACGTGCGGAAAGCGGGTCACCAGGCGGTCAACAACCTGGTCGATGCTGGGTTCTTTCGCAGCGTCCGTCACGTTATCAGTGTGGAGGGGCCCGGTCACGGCGTCAATGAGTCCCGGCGTCAATGAGTCCCGGGGTCGGTGACTCGTCAGCCGGCTGGTGGCGGCGGTTCCCGGTCCAGACTCCGCAGGTAGGTGCCAAAGCCGTGCGGTGCCCGTGCGTGGGTCCGGCCGGAGGTCACCACCCGGTTGCTGTCCGTCGCCGTGACCGTGAAAGCGCGGCTGCGAAGGCCGTGGACGAGGGCCCGGTCCTCTTCGGACGTGATCCGCGCGAACCCTCCGGCGGCCAGATAGGCGGACGCCCGGACGCCGAAATTCGCACCATAAATGTGGGGATGGTCCTCGTGGAACGGGTGGCGTTCCCGCCACCGCCGGAGCAACTCAGGGTCCATTCCGGCCGGGTCCGGCTCCACGGACCCCAGTACGGCATCGGCACCTGCCTCGGCCAACTCCAACTGGCGGGCCAGCCAGTTCTCCGGCACCCTGGAATCGGCGTCGGTGTTAGCCAGCCAGGTCCGGCCGGCCCAAGCCGGCGGCGTCCAGCGCCGCCCCGGCGGCCGTCGCCGGGGCACTCCGATGCCCGACGCCCGGACGCCTGCGGCCCGGCTGGCACCGGCGCTGCGGTAGCTGACCTCCAAGGCACCGATGCGCCGGTCTGCGCCAACAAAACCGGCCACGGTGGCGGCGGAGCCGTCCGTGCAGCTGTCCAGCACCACCGTGAATCGGACGTCGACGTCGGGCCGGACCCTGTGCAGGGCGTCCGCGGACCGTTGCAGGGCCCGCAGCGCGTCCTCCAGATGCTCTTCCTCGTTGTGCGCGGGCATGACGACGGCAACCCGTTCGATGCCGTGCCCGCGCGCCAGCGGCAACGCCAGTGCTGCCATCCCGCTCACCGCCCCCGTTCGCGGGCGCCGCGGCCCGGCACGGTGTCCGGCGCAAGAAGCACCTCGAGGACAAAGTCGCGTTCCCGGTAGATCCCGCCGCCGGCCCAGCCCAGCTGACGCCGGGCCGCGGCGTGGACTGAGTCGCCGTCCAGTTCCCAGCCGGAAACGGGGTGCCGCCAGTGGCACAGCACCAGGGTCCCACCGGGCCGGAGCGCGTCCTGGATCCGGTCGAGCAGCGCGCCGAGCTCTGCCGGCGAGAGGTAGTACCCCACCTCTGAGACCACGATCAGGTCAAACGATCCGTCGGGCCACTCGTCAGGGACCGTCAGGTGGCGCGTCTGTGCCGCGGGCAGGTGGGCGAGCCGCCGGGCGGCGTGGTCCAGGGCGGTGCTGCTGGCGTCAACGGCCAGGAAACTTCCGCACCGCGGCGCGAGCTCCGCGCTCAGCGTTCCAATTGAGCAGCCGATCTCCAACCCGGCCGCGTAGCTGCTCGCGGGCAGCGCGGCAAGCGTCAGGGCACGCTTGCGGTGCTCGTACCAGCTCGAGGTGTACTGCCAGGGATCCTCCTCCCGGGCGTGGACAGCATCGAAGAGTCGCTCTGCGTCGCGCGCGGCGTAGGGGTGCGGGGACCCGCCGTCGGACGGGGCATCCCTGGACGGGACAACTTTGGCCGGGACATTTTCGGACGGGGCACTCGCCGGGTGCCAGGCGAACGTCTCCCAGGGCCGCTCAAAGTGCGCCAGGAAAGCCGCCGGCAGGAGCACCTCATCGCCCGGCAGCCCGGAAAGCGGCTGGACCTGGGATTTGTGCGCCGCCATGGCGGCGGCCTTGGCCCGTTGCTCGGCCGGGGTCAGCGGCAGCCGGAACCAGCCGCGCCATGCCGCACCGGCGGGGCCCGCGGCGGATGCAGGATCAGCCGGGTCGCCGGTGGAGACGGGAGCGTCTGGTGCGGCCCACAACCAGTACCAAATGGGGTATTCGAGCAGGGCGCAGCCTTCCGCGGCGCTGAAGTCGGCGGCTACGGATCCGAGGACGTCGTGGTCGGTGTGGCCGTCCGAGCGGAAGGGCGCTACAAGAACCACGTTGCCGGCGACGGCCCCGGACGCGGTTGACACCTCGCTGACTGCCTCGCGGACTGCGGCGCGGATCTGCTCCCGGTGGTCGGCGAGTTTCCCGTCGGGCAGGCCCAGGCACTGCCATTCCCGGTCGCCAAGCAGCTGTGTCATGGCGCCACCGAACTCCTGCAGCCGGACCGCTGCCAGCTGCTCCGGAGTCGTCGTCGGCGAACCGGGGTGCGAGGCCTCCCCTGCCGTGCACAACAGCACCCGGACGGTGGCGCCGACGGCGCGCAGCCGGGCCAGCAGCCCGCCGGCTCCGAGCGTTTCGTCGTCGGGATGGGCGGCCAGGACAATAAACGCCCGGCTGGCAAGCTCCTCATGATCCAGTGGCAGCGCCGGCAGCGCCGCCGCACCGCTGGTGGCCCATACTGCCTCGCTGGTCCCGGGGCCGTCATGGGTGAAGCTCACCATGGGTCGTTTCCGTTCAGTGAGAGGGCACCCAGCTGCGCGTCGTCGCGCATGGCATGGTGCTGGCGGATGTACAGGGCCAGATCCGCCATCCGTTTTCCGTAGCTCTCATCGAAGGCGAGCGGGGCCGGCCCCAGATTCTGGCTCACGAGCGTCTGGATGCGTTCGACGGCGGCGGCCGCGGTTCCCCGCACCCGCAGGGCCTCGCGCCATGCGCCGGCGTCAGAGAGTTCCCCCGCGTCGATCCGGGCGGCGGTCTGCGCGAGGTACCCGGTCAGGGCGCCCAGGGTCCGGTCAATCTCGCCAAGGTGCGCGAGGGCAATCTGGTCCGGTTCCCGTCCGCCGTCGGCAGCCTTCCGCAGGGATGCGGTGAAGCTGCGGGCCACCGCGACGGCGCCACCCAGCCAGCAGGCGGCCACGCCTATACCGCCCCAGGCGAAGCCGGGGCGCTGGTAGTACCAGCCGGTTCCTCCCAGCGGCACGGCCGGGACACCATCGAAGTGCACCGTGCCGCTGGGGATTTCCCGCAGGCCCCGGCTGGTCCACTCAGGATCGGCGAAGCCCACACCCTCGGCGTGGAGGTCGACAGCAAACGCGGCACGGCCGCCGCCCTTGACGTGAGCCGTCAGCACCGCGTGGTCGAGTTGTGCGGCCAGCGAGCACCAGGGCTTGGAGCCGTGGAGCCGGAAGCATCCGTCGGCCTCGGTTGCCTCCAGCCGGAGTCCCGGGGCCTCGGCCGCGAACACGCCCCAGGCGCCCTCAAAGCCGATCCCGTTAAAGTCCGGGCAGTCCCGGCCCTCCCCCGCGGCCACGTCCGCTGCCTGCCCGAGAATCGCGGCGGCGTCCAGGTGCGGTTCCAGGACCCGGCCTGCGGCGACGTCGACGGCGGTCACGGAGGCCAGAATCTCCCACAGGAACGCGGTCCGGCCCTCCCCTGGCTTTGGCGCCGTCTCCGCTGCTGCTTTAGCTAGGTCCAGCAGGGCCGGGACATCGCCGACGGCGGCCTGCGCACCGGTCAGCAAAGGGCCGATCGCGTTCAGGTCCGGGCCAGCGGAACTGATCCTGACCGGGCTGAACGTGGCAGGGCGGGTCCGGGCAGGGCCGGTGGTCGCCGGGCTGATCATGACAGGACTGGTCCTGGCAGGGAGGGGTTGGTGGGAGGTCGGGGTCCCGTTCATTTCGGCTGCCTGTTTCCTTCGGGCTGTGCGATTGTGGGAGGTGAACGTCCGGGCTGCGTAGTTCCAGTCCTTCGCGTCAGCGGGTGCGCGCCGGGCCGCCGCCAAGTAATCTAAGCATACTTAGCACTTGGGGCTGGGCGCCCCGGCCACGCCACGGCTGCCTCTGGCACGGCAGCATCTCGCGCGGCCGGCCGTACCTAGCGGACGATCGCGAGGGCGAACCCGTCCCAGCCCTTCGAACCGACGGTCTGCATGACGGTCCCGTCCAGCCGGGGGTCGTCGCCGAGCATCTGTAGCGCACTGATGATTCCCGGGGCGTTCACCGTGTCCATGGACGCGTCCAGCACGGCGCCTTCCCACACGACGTTGTCCATCACGATGGTGGTGCCGGGCCTCCCGAGCCGGATGGCCCAGTCCAGGTATTGGGGGTTGTTTTCCTTGTCGGCGTCGATGAACACGAAGTCGAAGGGTGGCCCGGCCTCGCTTTCCAGCGCGTGCAGGGTGTCCAGCGCCGCGCCGATCCGGATGTCCACCTTGTGGCCCAGGCCGGCATTGTCGATGTTGGCGCGCGCGATGCGGGCGTGCTTGGGGAGGTACTCGCAGGTCACCAGGCGGCCGCCCTCTGGCAGTGCTTGGGCCATCCAGATGGTGCTGAAGCCGGCCAGCGTGCCGATCTCCAGGACGCGCCGTGCGCCGGAGAGCTGGACCAGCAGCTTCAGGAGTTTGCCGGCGTTGGGTGCCACTTCGATGGGCGGCATGCCTGCCTCAAGGGCGCTGGTCACGGCGCGCTGAAGCGCACTGTCCGGGCGGACCACGACGTCGGAGAGGAAGCTCTCGACGGCAATCCAGCCGGGGGTGGGCTGATGCTCGATCATGCCCCCAGTGTCCCAGCCGCCCCGCCCCGGCGCTACAGTTCCTGGCCTACTGAACCCTGCCCGCCGATGGCGTTTTCCAGCCGCTCGACCTTGCCGGTCAGCTCGCCGCTGTACCCGGGCCGGATGTCCGCTTTGAGGACCAGCGAAACGCGGGAGCCGTAAGCGCCCACGGCGTCGGTGGCACGTTTGACGACGTCCATGACCTCGTCCCACTCGCCCTCGATCTCGGTGAACATGGAACTCGTCCGGTTGGGGAGCCCGGACTCCCGGACGATCCGCACGGCGGCAGCGACGGCGTCGTGGACCGAGGCGTCACCGGGCGCCTGGCCGCTGGCGGGGTCGCCGGAGGGTGCTACGGAGAATGCGACGAGCATGTGATGGGTCCCTTCACTCGGTCCGGACAGCCGGGGGAATTTTCGGGCTGCCCGGACCAGTCTTTCACGCGCTTCCGCCACCGGGGCGCGCGGATTTGGGGCCGAACTCGTCACATAACGCACTACCCGGCGGTAACCGCTTCGCTCGCCGCGCGCATTGCTACCCTAGGCAAATGAACCGGGCAGTAGACCGCAGGCCGCTTCGCGCCGACGCCGCGCGCAACGTGGACAAAATCATCTCGGCGGCCCGGCAGTGCTTCCGCGAGCACGGGCCCGAAGTGCCGCTGCAGACCATCGCCGTCACCGCCGGGGTGGGGCCGGCCACCCTCTTCCGGAACTTTGCGGATAAGGAAGAACTGGTACTCGCGGCCCTGAACCGGCAGCTCCGGCTCCAGGTCGATCCGGCCATCGACCAGGCCCTGGCCGATCCGGACGCCGCCGCCGGACTTTTCCGGGTCATCGATGCCACCATGCGCGTTGCCAGCGAGGAAGCCAACCTCCTGGGCGCCGTCGCAGGCCGGCGCGGGCTGCTGACCGGGATCACCGGGGGCCTGATCGAATCCATCGCCGTGCTCCTGGGCCGAGGGCAGGGCCAGGGCACCCTGCGCAGCGATATTTCCATGACGGACATGATCCGGCTGCTGGCCATGTTGATCGGCGTCGTGGACACGATGGAGCCCGGATCCGACGCGTGGCGGCGCCCCGTGGCGCTGGTCGAGGACGCCATCCGGACGGAGCGGCCGGACCGGGCGCTCCCGCCCCAGGCTCCGCTGCCGGGCACCGCGTTCGACGCCGTTCTTGGCTAGAGAAGCGTCCCTGGCCAGGTAGGTAAGCTGTTGCCTATGGGATGGGAAACCCTCGCCGGGGTCATCGGCGGCGTGCTGGTGGTCTACGGGATCCTATTGCTGCTGCTGTGGGCCTATGCCCGCCGGCACCCCGAGACCGTCACCATGAAGGACGCCCTGCGGCTGCTGCCGGACCTGCTGCGGCTCATCCGACGTCTGCTGGCCGACCGCTCGGTGGCGGTGGGCGTCCGGGTTCGGCTGGCTCTCCTGCTCGTCTACCTTGCCTCCCCCATCGATCTCGTTCCGGATTTCATACCCGTGATCGGATACGCGGACGACGTCGTGATCGTGGCACTCGTGCTGCGCTCGGTGGTGGCCCGGGCCGGTGCCGGCGCCGTCCGGCGCCACTGGCCCGGCACCCCGGAAGGCCTGGCCGTCATGCTGCGGCTCGCCGGGCTCGGGACGGCCGCCTGACCGCCGGAATACCATCGCGCGGGAGGTGGTTGTCGTACATCATGAAAGCGATGACATACAGCCAGTACGGAAACCCTGACGTCCTTGAACTGACGGAACAGCCCCTGCCGAAAGTGGGGCCCGGAATGGTCCTGGTAAAGGTCAAGGCGGCCTCCGTGAACCCCGTCGACTGGAAGATCATGGCGGGCTACCTCGACTCGATGATGGACCTTCAGTTCCCGGCCATTCCAGGCTGGGACGTGGCGGGGGTCGTGGAGTCCGTGGGCATCGACGCCCCGGAGTTCCGGCCCGGCGATGAAGTCATCTCCTACGGGCGCAAGGACTTCGTCCACGGCGGCAGTTTCGCCGAGTACATTGCGTTACCGGAGCGGCTCCTGGCCCGGAAACCGGAATCCCTGGACTGGGACGAGTCGGCAGGGCTTCCGCTCGCCGGACTGACGGCCTACCAGGTCCTGACCCGGCTTGGCGTCAAGGCCGCAGACACTGTCCTGATCCACGGCGGTGCCGGCGGGGTGGGCTCGCTGGGAATCCAGATCGCGGCGGCGCTCGGCGCCCGCGTGATTGCGACCGCCTCCGAAAAGAACCATGACTTCCTGCGCGCCCTTGGCGCGGAACCGGTCACCTATGGAGAGGGCCTGGCGGACCGTGTCCGGGCGCTGGCGCCCGGCGGCGCCGACGTCGTTGCCGACTTCGTGGGCGACAACCTTGACACCACCCTGGCGGTCCTCGCCGAGGGCGGACGGCATGCCTCCATCGCGGACAGCGCGGTGGAGCAGCACGGTGGCACGTGGATGTGGGTGAATCCCGTCGGTGCCGACCTGGAGCGCCTGGCGCGGCTGGTGGACGAGCGCCGGCTCAAGGTCGAGGTGGCCCGGACCTTCCCGCTGGATCAGGCCGCGGAGGCGTTCCGGCTCAACATGGAGGGCCATACCCGGGGGAAGATCATCGTGAAAGTCGACGACGTCGGCTGACCCGCCGGCGGCTCGCACCCGCTGTTTGGTGCTGCCGTCTTCAGGCCCGGGTGCCGAAGTCGGTGGAGTAGGGTCCGGACTCAAACCGGCGCAGGATCTCTTCAGCCACGAGCCGGAGCTTGACGTTGCGGTTGTTCGAGACCTTGCTGAGCAGCGTGAAGGCCTCGGCCTGCGAGCACCGGCTCTGGGCCATGAGGATGCCGGACGCAAGGTTGATGGTGGTGCGCGACTTCATGGCCTGGAGCAGATCGGCGTTCATGTCCTGGACGGTTCCCAGGCGCACGGCCAGGCGCATGGACTTCCCGGCGGTGGCGGCAAACGCGTCGCAACTGGCGGCGGCCCCGTCGTCGAAGGCGTCCGGCTCGGCGGCCAGATACGTCAGGGCGGCCGCGCCGCCCTGGTCCAGGGCCACCGGCACGCTGAGGACGCTACGGATCCCCCACCGGGCCGCGGTCCGCCGGTAACGGTCCAGCCTCGGCTCCGTGGTGCCACCTGCCAGCAGGGCTGGCCGGCCGGTCTCCAAGACATCCAGGGCCGGGCCCGCCGCCCGGTCCTGGAGCTGCTCCAGTGCCAGCGCCGCGGGATCGCTGCCGGCCAGGACGGCCGGCTGCCGGTCGCGGACAAGGCGGACCGAACTGACCATCCGGCAGCCTGCCACGGATTCACCGAACTCGGCTATTGCGCCGGACAATTCCTGCAGGAACTCGTCGATGCTGGCATTTTCAAGCACCAGATCCTGGAGGTGCTCGGACAGCCGGGCGCCCGGCACTATTCCTCGACCGGTTTTTCTTTGGCCTCGAGAAGGTGGTGCTGCAGCTTCTCTTCGGCTTCCCGGCGACGTCGCGCCATCTCTCGCAGTTCCCTGGTGGATTCAGCCCCTGCGGAAACAAACGGCTCGTGCTGCTTGGAGTGCTGATCTTTGCGTGGCTCCGCAGCCTCCGGGTCGTCATGTTCACTCATGTTCGAATGGTCCCACGCGATACCGGCAGCAAGTAGGGACTAAAGACCATTCCCGCCCCGCCCCGCGTCACGTAGGCCAATTCGCGTCAACGGGTGGGCCCGGGCAGACGCCGGCCGGTCCTTGGCACAGCCAAGCGTCCCCGGGGGGCCCGCCGGACGGGTCAGTCCCAGCCCAGCAGCCGCAGGCCGGCGGCCGCGGCGGCACCGGCGATCACCACCACCAGGAACGGCGCCCGGAACCACAACGCAACGGCCGCCGCGGCCAGTGCGCCCAGCCGGGCGTCCAGGGCAAGTGACTGGCCGGAGGCGACGGCGTTGACCACCGTCAGGGATGCCAGCAGCCCGATCGTCATGGTCCCGGCAATCCTGGACATCCGCGGATTGCGGAGCAGGCTAGCCGGCACCAGGTAGCCGAGCAGTTTCCAGGCATACGCCAGCAGGCAGGAGAGGATCAGCCACATCCAGAGGTTCATGCGTTCTCTCCAGGGCGGTCTCCGGGGCGGTCTTCAGGGCGGCCGCCGGAGTGCTCTCCGGGGTGGCCACGGTGGTGGTGCGCGTGGTGTTCGGCGTAGGGGTCGACGTCGGGCTCGAGGCCTTCGTCGCTGCGGCCATGGCTGAACCAGCCGATCCCGGCCGCCACGACGGCGGCGACGAGGATCGGCACGCCCGGGGGCACGAAAGGCACGGCAAGCACGGTGGCCAGCGCGCAGACCACGGCGATGGCCACCGGTTCCCTGCCTTTGAGCCGCGGCCAAAGCAGTCCCAGGAAGGCTGCCACGGCTGCGCCGTCGAGTCCCCATTGTTTGGGGTCCCCGAGCGCACCGCCGGCCAGCGCGCCGAGGGCCGTGAACAGGTTCCAGAGCACGAACACGCCGATCCCGGCGGTCCAGAATCCGCGCTTCTGCTCAGCCGGGTCCGTTTGTCCCGTGCTGGTGGCGGTCGACTCGTCGATGGTCAGTTGGGCCGCGGCGAACCTGCGCCACCCGCGCGGCTGCAGCAGGGCGTTGATCTGCATCCCGTAGATTCCGTTGCGCATGCCCAGCAGCGTCGCGGCGCTCATGGCGGCGACGCCGGACCCGCCGCCGGCTACGACGCCGATGAAGGCGAACTGCGAGCCGCCGCTGAACAGCAGCAGGCTCAATGCCATGGTCTGCCAGAAATCAAGGCCGGAAGTGACGGAGAGCGCGCCGAAGGAGACGCCGTAGAGGCCGGTGGCAATGCTGATCGACAGGCCGATCCGCACTGCCGGCGACTGCAGGATTTTCACCGCCGCCGGTCCCGCCGCGTCAGGGTCCAGGCCCATGCGATGAGGGGCGCTTGAAGCGGGAGGCGCACGGTGTGCAGCCGGCGCCGGCCCGGCGTGCCGTCCGGGCCATAGGCCTTCCGCAGGGCGTCAACGTGGCCGGCCAGGAACGCGGTGAACATCGCCGTCACGCCGACGGCGGCGGCCGGCCGCGTGGCGGGGATCAGGAGCCCGACGGCGGCAGCCGCTTCCAGCAGGCCGCTCGCGGCCACCCATTCCTCACGTGAAAGTACTGCCAGCGGGCCGTTCGGTTGGCCGCCGGAATCGTCACGGCACAGGATATCCGGGACCACCGGGTGGAAGAACTCGGGTTCACGGAAATGCTTGGCGGCACTGGCGAGCAGCAGCGCGCTCATCGCCGCCGCGGACAGCGTCTGGGAGGCCCGGCCGGACCAGCGAAATGGCATGCAACCACTCAACCACAGCGGCCACGCCGGCCGTAATCCGCCGGGGATCCGCGACACCCCGGGCGCTTACCGGAGTGGCTGGCTGACCGCCATGAGTTGGGACAGGACCCGGGCCGGACAGTTCGTGGTGATCTCGTGGATCCCGAGTTCCCTGCACAGCTTGACCTCGTCCTCGGAGTCGACGGTCCACACCCGGAACTTTCGTCCCGAGCCGAGCCAACGCTGCACGGTCCCGGGGTGCGCACGGACGTACCCGATGCCAGGGCCGGCAATGCCTGTCTCGGCCGCGTCCAGGATCCGTTCGGCTTCGGCTTGTGCGGCCTTCATGACATTGGCCAGAGCGCCGCCGGTCAGTGCGCCCAGGCCCAGTTCCTCACGGATGTCCGCCACGTTGACATCGTCCACAAGCTGGCACACGGCCTCCGCCGGCGCCGACTCGAGCAGGTGCTTGACGGCGTCGGGGCTGAAGCTCATGAAGGAAATTCTGATGTTGTCCAGCATCGACGTTTCCGGATCCCAGCCCTCGTCCCTCAGGAGTTCCAGGACCCGGTCCTCGAGTCCGAGATGGTACGGGCTCGGGTGCTTGAACTCAATCGCCAGGCCGATCCCGCGGCCCGCAGCGCGCAGGATTTCAAGCAGGTCCGGCAGGGTCAGAAACTGCTCGGACCTGGCACCATAGGCTTCCGGGATCCGCGCCCCCTTCCAGGAGGAGAAGTCCAGGAGCCGGAGCTCTTCCAGAGTCCGGTCCGCGACCTGCCCGGTGCCGTCCGAGGTACGGTCCAGGGTGGCATCGTGCAGCAGCACGGCGTGCTGGTCCCGGGTCAGGTGCACGTCGCACTCCACGCCGTCGGCGCCGTCGGCGATTGCCTGCAGGTACGCGGCCCGGGTGTGCTCGGCGAAAGCTTCGCTGGAGCCCCGGTGGGCGTAGACCAGAGGACGGGCGGAGGCGGACACGTCAGTCGTCATGGTGCCACGTTAGCGGACGGCCGGCTCCCCGGCGGGGCTAGGCTGGGCTCATGCAGGTGAATACTGAGCCAACTTCCCTGACCGGTGCCGCGGGACTTCCGGGCGGCGTGCAGCCGGACGGTCCCGCCGGACGGCGTCCCGCTGCGTCCAGTGACGCCGACAAGGCCGCGGCGCTGCGCCGGATGAAGCTCCTGGCCCTCTCGCTCCTGATCGTCATGGCCGTGATCTTCGTCATTGCGTTCGCCCTGCAGAAGTACTATCCATGGCTCGAATACGTCCGCGCCGCGGCCGAGGGCGGCATGGTGGGAGCCTTGGCCGACTGGTTCGCCGTCACGGCCCTGTTCAAATACCCCATGGGAATCAAGATCCCGCATACCGCGATTATCCCGCGCCGCAAGGACCAGATCGGCGCCTCGCTGGGCGAATTCGTGGAGACCAATTTCCTCTCCGAGCAGGTGGTCCAGGAGAAGCTGGCGTCCGCGGACATTGCCCGCAAGGCCGGCGCCTGGCTGTCCAGCCCGGGCGGCCCGGACCGGGTCGCCAAGGAGGGTGCCGCCGTGATCCGCGGCGCGTTCAAGGTCCTCAACGACGACGACGTCCAGGCCGTGATCGAGGCCATGGTCCGCAAGCACCTGCTCACCCCGCCGTGGGGGCCGCCGGTGGGCCGGCTCGCTGAGCGGGTCTTCGACGACGGGCACCACCACGCGCTGGTGGACCTGCTCGTGGACCGCGCCGTGGACTGGGTACGGGACAACCAGGAGACGGTCAACAGGCTGGTCACCGACCGTTCCCCGACCTGGGTGCCGTCCTTCGTGGACGGGCTAGTGGGCGACAAAGTGTACGTGGAGATCCTCAAGTTCACCCGCGCCGTGCAGTCCGATCCGCAGCACCAGGTGCGCCTGTCGATCGACAAATACCTCAAGGAACTCGCGCAGGACCTGCAGCACGATCCCGTCATGATCGCCCGGGCCGAGGGCATCAAGGCCCAGGTGCTCGGCGACCCCGAGGTCCGGGAGCTCGCCTCCCGCACCTGGGACACCATCAAGACGGCGCTGCTCACCGCCGTCGATGATCCGCACAGCGAACTGACCATCAAATTCAAGGCGGCCGTCCATGACTTCGGCACCCGCCTGGTGGTCGATCCCGAGCTCGCAGGGAAGGTGAACGCCTGGATCGGCGACGCCGCGGCCTACCTGGTGAAGACCTACCGCTCGGACATCGCCGGAGTCATCACGGACACCGTGGCCCGCTGGGACGCCGAGGAAACCTCCCAGAAGATCGAGCTGCAGGTGGGCAAGGACCTGCAGTTCATCCGCATCAACGGCACGGTGGTGGGTGCCCTGGCCGGGCTGGCCATCTTCACCGTGGCGACCCTGCTGTTCGGCTAGCAAGCCCCTCTGCTGGCACCCCCCGAGGCGTCGGTTCAGGCGGGGATGCCCCGGCCCGCGGTTCAGGCTAGGCAGGCGCGACCTTCGTCTTGGTCCGGCCCTGCATGGCGAAGATCGTGAAGACCAGCGCCGCGAGCGCTGTGGCCACGAGCAGCAGCAGACCGATCGAATAGCTGTGCGTTGCGGCGTCGTACGTGGCACCCATGATCAGCGGCGGGAAGTAGCCGCCCAGGCCGCCGGCCGCGCTGACCACACCGCTGATGCTGCCGACTTTGCCCTGCGGCGCGAGCACGCCCACCCAGGCGAACACCCCGCCCGTGCCCAGGCCCAGCGCCGCAGCCATGGCGACAAACGTCAGGCCTGCGGGGACGTCGCCGTCGGGCTGCAGGTTCACCACCCAGGCAAGCACGGCGACGCCGGCGAGCGCGACGATGACCACAGGCTTGGGGCCGACCTTGTCGGCCAGCACTCCGCCCACGGGCCTCGCCAGCACGGCGGCGAGCGCAAACCCCGCGGTGCGGGCGCCGGCGGCGCTGGGATCGAAGGCGTAGACATCCCGCAGGTACGTGGGCAGATACGTGGCGAAGGAAACGAAACCCCCGAACAGGACGGCGTAGAGGAAGCACAACTTCCAGGTGACCAGGGTCTTCGCGGCGTCGAGCAGCTTAGGCACCACCGGTGCGTTGCTGCGGGTCCAGCCCGGGGCCTCCTTCAGCCGGAACCAGACGATGACGGCCATGACCGCGAGGATCGCGGCGATCAGCAGGTGGGTGGGAAAGTAGCCGATGCCGGCGACCAGCCGCGGGTTCAGGAAGGCCGCCAGGGCCGTTCCGCCCATGCCCGCGCCGAAGACGCCGGTGGCGAAACCCCGCCGGGCGGGCTCGTACCAGGCGCTGACGAAGGGGATCCCGACGGCGAAGACGGTTCCGGCGACCCCCAGCAGTACCCCGGCACCCAGCACCAGCGCGAAGGAGTCGAGGCTGCCGCCGACGGCCACGAGCAGGATCGGGACGATGGAGGCCAGCAGGACAAAGGTGAACATGGCGCGCCCGCCGTACTTGTACGTCAGGGGACCGACGACGATCCGCCCGAGCGAGCCGACGAAGACGGGCATGGCCACGAGCACCCCGGTGGCGGCCGGGGTGAGGTGCAGGTGCTGGGTGTAGAACGCGCTCAGCGTGGCGATGGAGTTCCAGGCCCAGAAGCACACCACCGACGTCGAGGTGGCCAGCGCCAGATTGAGCGCGCGGCCCGCTGGGGCGGCGAGGGACGGGGACACTGCTCCGGCCACGGTGGCCTCCTTTTCAGATCAGCAACACAAGTGGGCAATGCAGGTCAGCGACGCGGTTCGAATGGGCGGCCGCGCGCCGGTTCACCGGTTCCTGGTGTCCCGGTCCCGGGTTCCGACGGCGGACCAGCCCCGCCGCGTGGCGACGGTGGAGCTGCGGGCGCCGGCGGTGCCGGCTGTCCCTTTGGCTCCGGCCCCTCCGGTGTCCCGGTCCCGCGAGCGGTAGACGATGTAGGGGCGGAAGAGGTAGTGGAACGGCGCCGTGAAAGCGTGGACTAGGCGGGTGAACGGCCAGATCACGAACAGCGCCATGCCCACCAGGGTGTGCAGGTGGAAGGAAAAGGGCGCGGCGGCCATGGCCCCGACGTCGGGCTGGAAGACGAACAGGGAGCGGAACCATGGAGCCACGGTCTCGCGGTAGTTGTGCCCGTGCTCGCCCTCGAAGACACTGGCCAGGGTGGTCCACAGCCCGAACACGATGGCCGCGGTGAGCACCAGATACATGGTTTTGTCGTTGTTGGTGGTGGCCATGAAGACGGGCCCGGTGGTCCGTCGGCGGTAGATCAGCAGGAGGATCCCGCCCAGGGTTCCCACTCCGGCGATCCCGCCGACCAGCAGGGCGTTGAAGTGGTAGAACTCCTGGCTCATCCCGGCCGCCTGGGTCCACGCCATCGGAATGACCAGGCCGAAGAAGTGACCCGCGATCACAGCCAGCAGGCCAAAGTGGAACAGCGGAGAGGCGATCCGCAGCAGCCTGGACTCGTAGAGCTGGGAGGACCGCGTGGTCCAGCCGAACTGGTCGTACTTGTAGCGCCAGATAAGGCCGCCCACCAGCACCACGACCATGACGTAGGGCAGTACGCCCCAGAGCACGATGTCCAGTGCAGTGTTGTCCAGTGCAGTGTTGTCCCGTGCGGGGATGTCCATCTCAGGCCCCCTTCACGGGCAGCAGGCGCGGATCGTATGGGTCCAGGCCCACCGCTTCGGTCGGCGGCCCGTAGCCGGCCATCCGCATCACGGCCTGCTCATCCGCGGGCGATTTCCCGGGCAGCGTGGCGCAGACGGCCTGCAGGATCCGGGCGTGCGGAAGCTCGTCCCGGATCAGCCCGAACCGGAGCATCTCCAGGCTTGCCCGGAAGCGGGTCAGCAATTCGCGTCCGGCCCCGAGGTCCACCAGGGCGGCGTATTCGAGGACCATCGGCAGGTAGTCGGGCAGTTCCCCGTGGGTGTCCACCAGGACGTCACTTTGCCGGTAGCTCTTCTTGAAGTTGCCCAGCACCTCGCCGCGGCGCCGCGTGTCCCCGTCCGTCCAGTAGGACAGGTGCAGGGCGTGGCGCTTGCCGAGGTCGAAGTCGCGCACGTAGTGGGCCTGGCTCTGGATCGGCGGCGTAGCCTCCAGCCGGTCCAGGACCTCGACGAAGTCAGCCGTGGCGCCGGGAAACTCGGCCAGCGCCGCCCGCATCAGCGGCACCCTGCCGATCAGTTCCTCGTCCGGGTAGGACAGGCACCAGGCGGCCGCGAGGTAGACGATCTGCTGGCGGCGCGTCATGGCTGGTCTCCGGCCGGGGCAGAGTCTCCGGAGCCGGCAGGTGTCCCCGGGGGCGGTTTTGCCGGGAAGAGCGCTTTTTCCGGGAAGAGCCCGGAGGGTGCTCCGGTGCCGTCCCAGTTGAGCAGGTTCACCCTGCCGCGCAGGGTGGTTTCGCCGGGCGCGGAGCCGGAGGTCTGCCGGTCGCGGAGGGCGTTGAAGGTTTCCACCGCCACCGGGACGGGCCTGCCGCTGGCCTCGCCGAACGGGGAAGAATCCTGCATGCCGGGGCCGCCCTCGAAATCGAGCGAGCAGCCCATCTCCTCGAGGTCGTGCGCCTGCTCGACGTGGGCCTTCGGGATGACGTAGCGCTCCTCATATTTGGCGATGGCCATCAGCCGGTACATCTCGTACATGGTCTGGCTGTCCATCCCCACGGCTTCGGGGATGGAGTCGTCGGGGTCGTTGCCGAGGCTGATGCCGCGCATGAAGGAGCGCATCGCCGCAAGCTTTTTCAGCACCGCGGTGACCCGGTCCGAGTCCCCGGCGGTGAACAGCGCCGCGAGGTATTCCACCGGGATACGCAGAGCGTCGATGGCGCCGAAGAGGTTGCCGGCGTCCTCGCCGTCGTGGCCCTGGTCCCGCAGCAGGTCCACGACAGGGGACAGCGGCGGCACGTACCAGACCATCGGCATGGTGCGGTACTCGGGGTGCAGCGGCAGGGCAACCTTGTAGACCTTGGCCAGGGCGTAGACCGGCGAACGCCGGGCGGCGTCAATCCAGTCCTCCGGGATGCCCTGGGCCCGCGCCTCGGCCTGCACGGCGGGGTCATCCGGGTCCAGCAGCACGTCCATCTGGGCGTCGTACAGTTCCCGGGGGTCGGTCACCGAGGCCGCCGCGGTGACCGCGTCGGCGTCGTACAAGAACAGCCCCAGATACCGCAACCGGCCTACGCACGTCTCCGAGCAGACCGTCGGCAACCCCACCTCCACCCGCGGGTAGCAGAAGGTGCACTTCTCGGCCTTGCCGGTCTTGTGGTTGAAATAGATCTTCTTATAGGGGCAGCCCGTGACGCATTGGCGCCAGCCGCGGCATTTGTCCTGGTCCACCAGGACAATCCCGTCCTCCACGCGCTTGTAGATCGCGCCGGAGGGGCAGGAGGCCATGCAGGACGGGTTCAGGCAGTGCTCGCAGATCCGCGGCAGGTAGAACATGAAGGTCTGTTCGTAGGCGAACTTGATCTTGTCTTCGGATTCCCGGCGGACTTTCTCCACGATCGGGTCGAGGTGGCCGTTCTCCGTGGAACCGCCCAGGTCATCGTCCCAGTTCGCGGACCAGGTGATCTTGGTGTCCTCCCCGGTGATCAGGGACTTGGGCCGGGCCACGGGGAAGTCGTCGCCCAGGGGCGCGTCCACAAGGGTCTTGTAGTCGTAGGTCCACGGTTCGTAGTAGTCCTTGAGCTCGGGCTGGACCGGGCTGGCGAAGATCCCGAAGAGCTTCTTGACCCGGCCGCCGGCTTTGAGGACCAGCTTGCCGTGCTTGTTCAGCACCCAGCCGCCGCGCCACTTCTCCTGGTCCTCGTAGCGGCGCGGATACCCCTGGCCGGGCCGGGTTTCCACGTTGTTGAACCAGACGTATTCGGTGCCCGCACGGTTGGTCCACGCCTGCTTGCAGGTCACGGAACAGGTGTGGCAGCCGATGCATTTGTCCAGGTTCATGACCATGCCCATTTGAGCCATGACTCGCATCAGTACTGCACCTCCTGGGAACGACGGCGGACGGTGGCCACCATGTCGCGCTGGTTTCCGGTGGGGCCCAGGTAGTTGAACGCGTAGGCCAGCTGGGCGTAGCCGCCGATCAGGTGCGAGGGCTTGACCAGCAGCCGGGTCACCGAGTTGTGAATGCCGCCGCGGCGGCCGGTGGCCTCGGACTTGGGCACGTCGATGGTGCGTTCCTGCGCGTGGTGCACATAGACCACGCCGGCCGGCATCCGGTGGCTGACGACGGCCCGGGCCACCAGGACGCCGTTGATGTTCAGGCACTCCACCCAGTCGTTGTCCTTGACCTCGATGGCGGCCGCGTCGGCCGGGCTCATCCAGACGGTCGGTCCGCCTCGGGAGAGCGAGAGCATCAGCAGGTTGTCCTGGTATTCGGAGTGGATGGACCATTTGGAGTGCGGGGTCAGGTAGCGGACCACCACCTCCAGTTTCCCGTCCCGGCCGAGTTTGGGCTCGCCGAAGAGCCGGTGCATGTCCAGCGGCGGCCGGTAGATCGGCAGGGACTCGCCGATATCGATCATCCAGTCGTGGTCGAGGAAGAAATGCATCCGCCCGGTCAGGGTGTGCCACGGCTTGAGCCGCTCCACGTTGATGGTGAAGGGTGCGTAGCGCCGGCCGCCGGTCTCGGAGCCGGACCATTCCGGCGAGGTGATCACCGGAACCGGGCCGGCCTGGGTCTGCGCGAAGGTGATGAATTTTTCCTCGGAGCCCTCGGACAGATCCGCCAGCTTCCGTCCGGTCCGGATTTCCAGGTCCTTGAAACCCTGCACGGACAGGGCGCCGTTGGTGGTGCCGGAGAACGCCAGGATGGCCTCGGCCATTTTCGCGTCGGTATCGATCGCGGGACGGCCGTCCGCGGCGCCGCCGAGCATCACCCCGTTGGAGCGGCTGAGCCGCTCGAGCGGACCCTGGAGGTTGTAGGTGACGTTCTTGACGGTGAAACCGAGCCTGTCGGCCAGCGGCCCGACGGCGGCGAGCTTGTCCGCGATGGCGGTGTAGTCCCGCTCCACCACGGAAAAAACGGGCATGTTCTGCCCCGGGACCGCGGGGATGGACGTGTCCCGCCAGTCCCGCACGATGCCGCCGGGCTGGGCGAGCTGGCCGGGGGTGTCGTGCTGCAGCGGCACGCTCACCAGGTCCCGGCGGACGCCCAGGTGGGTTTTGGCCTGCCGGGAGAACTCCCGGGCCAGCAGGTGGAAGGTGTCGAAGTCCGTTTTGGTCTCCCACGGCGGGTCGATCGCGGGGGTGAAGGCGTGCACGAAGGGGTGCATGTCGGTGGAGGACAGATCGTGTTTCTCGTACCAGGTGGCGGCCGGGAACACGACGTCGGATAGCAGCGTGGTGGAGGTCATCCGGAAGTCCGCCGAGACCAGGAGGTCCAGTTTTCCTTCCGGCGCCTGCTGGTGCCATTTCACGTCCTTGGGTTTGAGCCCCTCGGCGTGGTCCTTGCCCAGGACGTTGTTGTGGGTGCCCAGCAGGTTCCGCAGGAAGTATTCGTTGCCCTTGGCCGAGGAGCCGAACAGGTTGGAGCGCCACAGAACGAGGGTCCGAGGCCAGTTTTCCGGGGCGTCGACGTCCTCGATCGCCGGGTTGAGGGTGCGGTTTTTCAGGGCGTCGGCGATGTAGCCGGGGGTGTCTTTCGCGGTGCCGGCGGCGACGGCGGCCTCCGCCTCGTCCGCGAGGTCCAGCGGGTTCCGGTCGAACTGCGGGTAGAACGGCATCCAGCCGAGCCGGGCGGACTGGGCCAGGGCGTCCGCGGTGTGCATGCCGTCCAGATTTCCGGTCGAGAGTGGGGATTTCAGCGCGTCCGCGGAGTAGCCGTCCTGCCGCCATTGGTCCGTGTGCATGTACCAGTAGCCGGTGCCGATCATGGTCCGCGGCGGCCGGGACCAGTCCAGCGCATTCGCGAGGGATACCCAGCCGGTGGCGGGGCGCGTCTTTTCCTGGCCGACGTAGTGCGCCCAGCCGCCTCCGTTGCGGCCCATGCAACCGGTCAGCATCACGAGGGCCAGGACCGCCCGGTAGGTGTCGTCGCCGTGGAACCACTGGCAGATTCCGGCGCCCATGATGATCATGGACCGGCCCTTGGACTGCTCGGCATTCCGTGCGAACTCCCGCGCCACACGGATGCACGCCTGCGCCGGGACGGAGGTGATTTCCTCCTGCCAGGCCGGGGTGTACGGCGTCGCGGCGTCCTCATAGCCGGCGCCCCACGCCCCCGGGAGCCCGTCGCGGCCCACCCCGTACTGGGCCAGCATGAGGTCGAACACGGTGGTGACCAGCTGGCCCTCCACCTCTAGGACGGGCACACCGCGCCGCAGCACGCTGCCGGTGCCGTCCGCCTCCTCGAAGCACGGCAGCAGGATCTCGGCGCTCGCCCCGGAGACTTCGAGGAGCGACAGCGCCGGTTCGATCCCTTCGAGGTCCAGGTTCCATTTGCCCTCGCCGCTGCCGCAGTAGCGGAACCCCATGGATCCGTTGGGGACCGCCGGGCGTCCGGTCTTCTTGTCGAACAGCACGGTGCGGAATGCCGCATCCTCAGCCCCGGCTTCGGCCGGGAGGTCCCGGGCGGTGAGGAACTTTGACGGGGTGAGGGAGCCGTCGTCGCGCCGTTCGAGCCGGACCAGGAACGGCAGGTCGGTGTACTGGCGGACGTAGTCGGAGAAGAACGGCACGTCGCGCTCGACGAAGAATTCCTTGAGCATGACGTGCCCCATCGCCATGGCCAGCGCCGCGTCCGTTCCGGCCTGGGCGGGGAGCCATTCGTCGGCGAACTTGGTGTTGTCCGCATAGTCCGGGCTGACCGTCACCACTTTGGTGCCGCGGTACCGGACCTCGGCCATCCAGTGCGCGTCGGGGGTGCGGGTCACGGGGACGTTGGAGCCCCACATCATGAGGTACCTCGCGTCCCACCAGTCACCGGATTCCGGGACGTCGGTCTGGTCCCCGAATACCTGGGGGCTGGCCACGGGGAGGTCCGCGTACCAGTCGTAGAAGGACGTCATCACCCCGCCGATCAGCTGGATGAAGCGGGTGCCGACGGCGTGCGAGACCATGGACATCGCCGGGATGGGCGAGAAACCGGCACAGCGGTCCGGGCCGTAGGTCTTGATGGTGTTCACGTGCGCGGCGGCGGCGATTTCGATCGCTTCCTGCCAGGAGACGCGGACCAGGCCGCCCTTGCCCCGGGCCTGCTGGTAGCGGCGGCGCCGTTCGGGGTCACCCACGACGTCGGCAAAGGCCAGCACCGGGTCCCCCAGCCGGGCCTTGGCCCCGCGGTACATCTCCACGAGGACACCCCGGGCATAGGGGAACCGCACGCGCGTGGGCGAGTAGGTGTACCAGGAGAAGGCGGCCCCGCGCGGGCAGCCCCGCGGCTCATATTCCGGGCTGTCCGGGCCCACGGAGGGGTAGTCGGTCTGCTGCGATTCCCACGTGATGATGCCGTCCTTGACGTACACCTTCCACGAGCAGGAGCCGGTGCAGTTCACCCCGTGGGTGGACCGGACCACCTTGTCGTGGCTCCAGCGGTCCCGGTAGAAGATGTCGCCCTTGCGTCCGCCCTCCCGGAATACCGCCCTGCCGTCGTCGGTCTGGTCCCATTTCGTGAAGAATCGGCCCAGCTTCAACATTGCATCCGAGGCGGGTCCGTCCAACCCCGCGGAGCCTCCGGCAGTCATGCCCTCAAGCTAGGGTGCAGCATGTGGCCCGGATAGGGCCTTAGGACACTGGGCGGCGCCGCCGGGGCGGTGTCGGGCGGGAGCTGCCCGGCCTGCGCCGCGGGTCACGGCACGTGGTGGGAGGCGTCCCGCTCAGACTCGCTGGTCAGGGCTTGCTGTTCAGGGCTGGCTGTTCAGGGCTTGCTGTTCAGGCGAAACTCTCCAGTTCGACGCCGGCCGCCTCCAGCGCCGCACGCACGGCGGTGGCCGTGGCCAGGGATCCCGGCGTGTCGCCGTGCAGGCACAGCGAGTCCGGCGCCAACCGGAGCACGGTGCCGTCGACGGCCTCGACTTCGCCCGTCGTGGCCAGGCGCACCGCCCGCTCGGCGATCCGGCCGGCGTCGTCCAGCACGGCACCGTCCTGTGAGCGCGGCACCAGGGTGCCGTCCGGGAGGTAGGCGCGGTCGGCGAAGGCTTCGGAGAACACGGGGTGGCCGGCTTCCTTGGCGATGCCCAGCAGGGCGGAGCCCGGGAAGCCGAGAACGGGCAGTCCGGGATCATAGGCCTGGATGGCGGCGATCACGGCGGACGACTGTTCGGCGTCGCGCACGGTGCGGTCATACAGCGCCCCGTGCATCTTGACGTAGTCCACCGAGGCACCGACCGCGTGCGCCACGCCGTCGAGGGCGCCGAGCTGGTACAGCACGGCACCGAAGAGATCATCGAACGTCATGTCCAGGGCGCGGAGGCCGAACCCGGCCAGGTCCGGGTACCCGATGTGGGCCCCCACCCGGACGTCGAGCTCGTACGCGGCCCGGCAGGTGTCCAGCATGGTCACGGGGTCGCCGGCGTGCAGGCCGCAGGCCACGCTGGCGCTCGTGACAAGCGGGAACATGGCGGCGTCGTCACCCATGGTCCAGGTCCCGAAGGAGTCCCCCAGGTCAGCGTTCAGATCCAAAACGTGCCGCCATCCTTCGTTGAAGCCTTCGCTGAGACGTTCCGGGCGCCGCCGGCCGGCGGCGAGTCCCGGTCATCGTCCTGCGCGTCGTACAGCGCGGCCGGCCCGGAAGTTTGCGCCAGGGCCCGCAGTTCTCCGGGAATCGTGTCCGGTATGGGACCGAACGCTTCCTTGGCGTTGGCGACGACGGCGCGGGCCATCAGCCGGTTGCCGACGCCGCCCACGACGGCGCCGACGCCGAAGGGCAGGGCGCGGCCCAACCAGGCCGTGCCCTGCTTTTTCAGCAGGGAGCGCAGGAACATCGTCTGGATCCGCTCGCGCACGGTGCCGAAGCCGGCGAGGGGAACCCGCCGGGTGAAGGCGGCGGTCCAGGCCTGGGACGGGCCCTTGCCCCGGCCTGCTGCCTGTCCGCTCAGCGAGCTCAGCAGCTCGGTGCCTTCCTCGCCCAGCATGATCGCCATGACGAGCGTGCTCGCCCGGTCCGGATCCACCATCCGCACGCCGTGCAGTTCGGCCAGCGCCGTAGAGTACAGGGCGGTGGCCTCCAGGAAGCCGACGGCCGCCGCGGCCGAGAGTCCCAGTGCTGCCGCGGTCCCGACACCCGGGATCACAGCCGCTCCGCCGACCAGCGCGCCGCCACCGGTGACGGCCAGCAGGTAATCGCGCTCCAGGATCGCGGCGAGCTGCGCCGACGAGGCCTGCGGGTGCCTGCGCTGGAGCCTGCGGATATTGGCCAGCACCAGCGGGCGCTGGACTTCAACAGCGCGCAGGAGCACGTTGTGAAGGCCGGGCCGGGGCTGGCCGGCGGCGTCGAACATCGCGCTGTGGGCTGTTTCCTGGGCAATCTTCATTGCCGGGTTGCTGCGCTTGGCCATGATCGCCTCTCGTCGGAACCGAAAAAGTAAGTTCACTTAACACTAGGGCACGCGCCGGGCACACTCGGCCCCGGCCCCGCCGGCGGCGGACGGCCCGGGTGGCTAGCGCCGAGTGCGGATGAGCTTCTTGTTGACGAACTCGTCCATGCCGAACCGGCCCAGTTCACGGCCGACGCCGGAGCGCTTGACGCCCCCGAACGGCAGGTCCGCCTGGGTCTGGGCCACGGAGTTGATGAACACCATGCCGGTATCCAGCTGGTCCGCGACCTCCTGGGCCCTGGCCACGTCGGCGCTGAACACCGAGCCGCCCAGACCGTACGGAGAGCCGTTGGCCAGTTCGATCGCCTCGGCCGCATTCGCCACCTTGTAGATGACCGCGGCGGGACCGAAGAGTTCCTCGGAGAACGCGCGCATGTCCGGCGTCACGTCGGTCAGGACGGTCGGTTCAACGAACGCTCCCGGACCGTCCACGTGGTGTCCGCCCGTCCGGAGGCTGGCGCCCTTGTCCACGGCGTCCTGAATCTGCTCGATGAGGCCGTCGGCAGCGCTTTGGGAGGACAGGGGGCCGAACGTCGTGTCAGCCTGCAGCGGGTCCCCCGGCTTGATCCTGGCCATCCGTGCCGTGAACTTCTCCACAAAGGCGTCGTAGAGGTCCTCCACCACAATGAAGCGCTTGGACGCCGTGCAGGCCTGCCCGGCGTTACCCATGCGGCCGCCGACGGCCGCCTTGACGGTGGCGTCCAGGTCCTCGGAATCAAGCACGATGAACGGGTCGCTGCCGCCAAGTTCCAGGACATACTTTTTCAGGTTCCGCCCGGCCACCTCGGCAACAGCGGAACCGGCCCGCTCGCTCCCGGTGAGCGAAACACCCTGGAGACGGTCATCCGCGATGATTTCCGCGACCTGCTCGTTGGTCAGGAACAGGTTGACGTACGCGCCGTCCGGGAGACCGGCGTCTTTGAAGATCTGTTCGATCGCCAGGGCGGACTGCGGGCAGCTTCCGGCGTGCTTGAGCAGGATCGTGTTGCCAAGGACCAGGTTCGGAGCGGCAAACCGTGCCACCTGGTAGTAGGGGTAATTCCACGGCATGATGCCCAGCAGCGGTCCCACCGGAGCGGAGCGGACCACGGCCTCGCCGCCGCCCCTGACGTTCAGCGGCTCGTCCTTGAGGAATCCGGGGCCCTCGGTAGCGTAGTAGGAAAAGATATCGGCAACAAGCTTCACTTCACCGCGGGACTGGGCCAGTGGCTTGCCCATTTCGGTGCTGATCAGCCGGGCCAATTCGTCCTGGCGTTCCAGGTACAGCTCGGCGACGCGCGCCAGAATCTTCGCCCTGTCTTCGGCAGGGCCGGAGCGCCAGGCGCGGAAGGCCCCCTGCGAGGCGGCGAGCGCCTGCTCCACCTCGGCTGCGGTTGCAACCGGAAATTCCTTCAGCATTTCTCCGGTTGCGGGGTTCACTGTCTTGTAGGCAGTCATTGATCCACCATCTCCGTTTCGTGGCTAGTCGAGCCGAATCAGGCGCAGGCCGTCGGGGCGCCGGTACGGCGCCGGCGTCGGTCTCCGCCCAGTGCACGGGGCCAGCCTGCCTCATGAGCAGAACCGGTCCCGATAGGCGGCAACCCCGACGCCGCGCTGACTATTCCGTGCGAGACGACGCTCACGGCACGGCGGCGCAACGCCACCCGGGCGCACCGCCCGGGTGGCGGCGGCTCAGACCGCGGCCCGCACCACCGGGATCGACGCCGTCGGGAGGCCGCTGGGGAAGACGGTGGGTTCGGGGGCCGCGACCGGGGCGAGCGGAACCCGGACCGGGTCGGCGCCCACGGTGAGCAGTTCCCCGCGCACGTCGACCTCCAGCGGTGCCCCGTCGCGGACGGTCAGGGTGATGGAGCCCTGTTCGAGCCCGACGTACAGGAGGCGGCCCTGTATTTTCAGGTGGAACTCGAGTCCGTCCCATTCGGCGGGCAGGCGCGGGTCGAAGTACGGCACGGCGCCCTGGTCCCGCAGGCCGGCGAAGCCGCTGACCAGCGAGCTCCACACCCCGCCCGTGGAGGCGATGTGCACGCCGTCGATCGTGTTGCCGTGGGTGTCGTCGAGGTCGATGAACAGGGCGTGGGTGAAGTGGTCCAGCGCGGCCTTGCCGTAGCCAACCTCGGCGGCCATGATTCCCTGGACGCAGGCGGACAGGGTGGAGTCGCCGGTGGTGATGGGGTCGTAGAAATCGAAGGCGCGGCGCTTTTCCTCCGCCGTGAAGTCCTGCCACTGCAGGAACATGGCCAGCACGGTGTCGGCCTGTTTCAGGACCTGGTGCCGGTAGATCACCAGCGGGTGGAAGTGCAGCAGGAGCGGGTACTTGGACCGGGGCGTGGTCCAGTCCCACGGCTCCAGGGTCATGAAGTCGTTGTCCTGGGAGTGGACCTGAAGGTCCTCGTCGTAGGGCAGCTGCATCCGGTTCGCGGCCTGTTCCCAGAGCTCGCGTTCGGCGTCGCCGATCTCGGGGTGGTCCAGGGCTGCGGCGGCGCGGAGGTTAAAGCGGGCCATGACGTTGGTGTAGAGGTTGTCGTTGACCACCGCGGTATATTCGTCCGGGCCGGTGACACCGTGGATGTGGAAGAGCCCGTCCTTGCCGAAGAAGCCCAGGGACACCCACATCCGGGCGGTTTCGATCAGCAGTTCGGCGCCGAGGGTTTCTTCGAAGGCCCGGTCCCCGCTGGCCCAGATGTACCGGTTGGTCGCGAAGGCGATTGCTGCGGCGATGTGGAACTGGGCCGTCCCGGCCGCGTAGTAGGCGCTGGCCTCAAGCCCGTTGATGGTCCGCCACGGGAACAGGGCGCCGTCGACGCTGAGCTCCTTGGCCCGGATCTTGGCCTCGGGCAGGAGGCCGTGGCGGAATTCCAGGACCTGCCGGGCGTTGCCCGGGTTGGTGTAGGTCAGGTAGGGCAGCAAATACACCTCCTGGTCCCAGAAGTAGTGGCCGTCATAGCCGGAGCCGGACACGCCCTTGGCCGGGATGCCGGCCACATCGGCGCAGGCTGTGGCCTGGGCGAGCTGGAACAGGTTCCAGCGGACGGCCTGCTGAAGCTCGGACTGGCCCGCCACCACGATGTCGCTCGTCGTCCAGTAGGCGCGGTAGTGGGCCTCGCTCTGGGCGAAAATCTCGCTGACCGGCTTGAGGCCGGCTTCGGCGTTGTCCGCGAGGTCCTCGGCGGCCTGGCCCACGGCGTAGCTGACGCTCTTCTCCAGCACGAACGGCTCATCCGCGCTGACGGCGAGGACGTAGCGGACGCTGCTGTCGTCCTGGTCCACGAGGGTGTCGAACGGCTGCACCCCGGCCGAGGTCCAGTGATCCACGGCCATCCCGAGCCGCTGCCTGGATTCCGCGGCCTCCCAGGACAGGCGCAGGGAACCGTCGCCGCCGTCGAGCCGCAACGGCAGCAGCACCCGCCCGGCGTGGCGGCCGGCGCGGCGCGGGTCGTGGGCGGAGTGGTCCTCCACCGGCTGGTCCTGGCGGTTGATCACCGAGGACGTCACGTCCGCGGAGATGTCACGGTCGGCCGCTACCTCGAGGCTGATGCCCAGCGCGCCGCGGGATTCGTAGCCGACGGCGCGCCGCTCGGTGGTGGTCACGGTGGCGCCGGAGCGGCACTGCCACGTGATCCGGCATTCGTAGAGGCCGGTGGCGAAGTCCATGCTGCGGCGGTAGTCCAGCACCGTGGACTCCTCCAGGCTCAGCGGCTCGCCGTCGATGATCACGGTGAAGTTGTTGGCGTCCGGGACGTACAGGATCCGCTGCCCGGTCCGGGCGAACCCGTAGGCGTTCTCCGCATGCTTGATGTCCCAGGTCTCGTGGAAGCCGTTGATGAAGCTGCCGGGAAGGTCGGCGTCGGCGGCGGCCCAGTGCGCGCCGCGGATCCCCAGATGCCCGTTGCCCAGGCTGAACAGGGTCTCCAAGGTGCCGGCATTGCCGGGAAGGTGGACGGTCTCGACCAACTGCCAGGGATCGTTGGGGAACCGGGCGCGGTCCGAGGTGATGAGAGCCATGGTTGAGGGGTTCCTTCGGGGGTGAACGCGGGTGAGCGGTGCGGGAGGGTGCTGCGGGCAGGCGGTGCGGGGCGGCCGGGAACGGGCGCCGGGCTAGAGCAGTTCGGCGAGGTCGTTGACCACTACCGTGGCGCCGGCGTCGAGCAGGGTCTGCCGGCCGGCGCCGCGGTCGACGCCGATCACCGAGCGGAAGTCTCCCGCGCTGCCGGCCTGGACGCCGGAGACGGCGTCCTCCACCACGACGCACTGATCGCTCGGCAGTCCCAGGAGGCGTGCGGCGTATTCGTAGGTGGCCGGGCTGGGCTTGCCGGGCAGGCCCTCGGTGACCGCGACGACGCCGTCGACCACCACCGGGAAGTAATCGGACAATCCGGCCGCCTTGAGCACGGCCGGGGCGTTGCGGGAGGAGGAGACGACGGCGAGCTTGAGCCCGCGGGCCAGTGCCGCCTCGACAAAGCGGACGGAGCCCTCGTACGGCTGGACTCCGCCGGCCTCGACGATGTCGTTGAAGACCTTGTTCTTGCGGTTGCCGAGTCCGTGGACGGTGTCGTGGGCGGGGTCGTCGTCCGCCGGCCCCTCGGGCAGCACAATCCCGCGGGAGGCCAGGAAGTCCCGGACGCCGTCGAACCGCGGCTTGCCGTCGATGTGGTCGAAGTAGTCGCTCTCCCGGTACGGGGCGGCCTCGGGAACCGAGGTCAGGAAACCGTCGAAAAGTTGTTTCCAGGCATGCTCGTGCACCACCGCGGTGGGCGTCAGGACGCCGTCGAGGTCAAAAAGAATGGCGGAAGCGCCGGAAAGCGCACCGGCGAGGCCGGAGGTGTCGGGAACTGAAGTCATGGGTCAAAGTCCTTTCAGACGGCGGGCATGCAAGACGGTGTTGTTCAAAACTTCTTTGAGGTAACCGGTTCACGGGCGTTGGCGTGAGACCGGTTGTTTGAGGCATCCGGTGCGACGGCGGCCGCTGCCTGTGCTCTACTGAGGGCTCGGCGCCGGGAGCCATCCGGCTGGCCGGGCCTCCGGCGCCCGGAGCCATCCGGTTGGCCTGGGTTCATCGGGTTCAGCCGGTTCATTCGATTCAGCTGGATCATTCGGTTCAGCGGGGGATTGTGCTCGTGCGCTCTACCAGTTTCGTTTCCAGCAGATGGCTCGACGGCGGCCCGGCCGGTGGCGGATTAGGGAGGCCCGAGCGATGAAGTCTGTCAATCAGCAGGCTGGCCGCGAAAGCGCCCTGATCGGTCACGGGCTGGGCCATTGTGGTCAAGCCCAGGAACCAACTCATCTGATGATCGTCTATTCCTATGATGGACACGTTTTCCGGCGCTGACAAACCGAACTCCCGCAAGGCCATGAGCGCGCCGAATGCGGTTTCGTCGCAGCCGGCGAAGATCGCGGACGGCATCCGGCGGTTCTCCATGAGCTCCACCATGGCCAGCCGGCCGCCCTCGATGCTGGATCCGGCGTCGACCACAAGGTCAGGATCGGCTGTGAGGCCGTGGTCGGAAAGGGCCAGTTCGAAGCCCCGGCGCCGTTCGCTGGCGGTCACGAGGGACGGCGCGCCGGTTTCGCTGCCGGCGAGGATGGCAAGGTCCGTGTGGCCCAGTCCCAGCAGGTGGTTCGTGGCCGCGCGGGCGGCGTCCTCGTTGTCGATGCCCACGTTGTCCCACGGTACGTCGTGCATCCCGACGCTGGCCACGGCAAGGCCCGACGCCGCGAGCGCGGCCATTTCGGCCTCACCGAGGGCAATGTTGAGCAGCAGGACGCCGTCCACGCGCTGCGCCAGGCCGGCGAGGTCGCCGAAGAGCTTCTGCTGCACGGTGGGCCGGTTCCGGAGGCTGATCAGGACGGTGTCATAGCCGCCGCCGGCAAAGACTTCCTCGGCAGCTTCCACCGCCCGGGCAAAGAACCAGGCTGTGGCGGTCGGGGCGATGATGGCCACCGAGCCGGTGCTTCCGCCGGCGAGCCGGGATGCTGCGGACGAGGCTTTGTAGCCGAGCTGGGCCGCCGCGTCATTGACGCGTGCCCTGGCGTGTTCGGAGACGTTGGGAAGCTGCCGGAGCGCACGGGAGACGGTGCAGATGGAGAGCCCGGAGAGCGCGGCGACGTCCTGGATGGTCACGCGCGAGGTCTTGGCCTGCGGCACGGGCTCAGCCCTTTCTTCCCCCTGAAGTAGTGGGCCCGGTGTTCATGGCCGAGGTCGATTGTAAACGCTTACAAATTTGGCATGCAAGTGGACGATCCAGGCTGCCCGGCGGATGGTCAGCGGACTGGTCAGCGCAGGTCAGCGGTCCGGTCAGCGGTCCGGTCAGCGCAGGTCAGCGCAGGACGTAGTGGCGCAGGAACGCGCTGACATCCACAAGTTCGGCCTTCGAAATCGAATGGCCCATGCCGGGGTAGGTCCGGGCCGTGAGCTGGGTGTTCCGGTGGAGCCACTCCTCGGTATGTTCGGTGGCGGCGTCGTTGATGACGACGTCGCCCCTGTCCCGGCCCCAAAAGAACGGAGGCCGGGAGGTGAAGGATTCGCTCATGGCCAGGAGTTCGTTGTCCAGGACAAAGCCCGAGAGGCCGACGACCGCGCGGAACTGTTCCGGCCGGAGCCGCAGAAGCGTGCTGGCCATGGCCATGCCCTGCGAAAATCCGAGCAGGGTGACACTGCTGTGCCGGGCCTTGACCGACTCGATCCAGGCGAACACCGAGTTCGTGGAGGTGATGACGTCGGCAAAGTCATGCGTGAGGAAGTAGTCCAGCAGGAACCAGCCGTAGTGGTCTCCGATATCCTTGGGCCCGCGCAGGGCGGCGCAGCTAAACTCCGGCGGCAGGGAACTGAACAGCTTGGCCATGCGGGATTCGTCCGTGCCGTAGCCGTGCAACATCACCAGCAACGGCGTGCCGGCGCGTTCGTGTTCGGGCCTTGACCAGACGACCGTCTCCATGGGCTCAGCCTATCCAGACCCGCCGCTCGTTCCGGGCGCGGGGCCTGCCCCTGAGGATCGGAGCCGACACTTCCTCGGAGATCTGACCCTGCAGGGGTTTCCGCTGCGGAACCGGATTCTCGCACCCCGGATCCGCGGTGCGGCCTGCCGAAAGCGGCGCGGCGGTCCGGAAACGGTGCGGAAATTTCCCGGCGAGGCGTACTGCGTTTCATTGAAACAGCCGGGGCGGGGTTGTAGCGTGACGCTGGACAGCATGCTTATCATTCCCCATCCGCCCCCCAGGGCACCAAGGAGCACTTCATGAGAATCGGTTCCGCAATCTTCCTCATCGCCCTCGGCGCCATCCTCGCCTGGGCCGTCACCCCGGGACTGATCCCCAATGTGAACCAGGCGATGATCGGCTACATCCTGATGGTGGTGGGAGTTATCGGACTCATCGCATCACTCGTCCTCGCCTCCCCCGGACGCGGCCGCACCCGCCGCGTCAGCGAAAGCCGCACGGTGGTGGACCCCAACACCGGCGAGACCATCACCCGCAATGAGAGCCGCGACGCCGGCATCTGAGCCCTACCCGCGCACCCTGCAAGGCGCGGAATCCAACGACCCGGAAGCCGGGCCGGACTTCAATGTCGGGCCCGGCTTCCGCCATGTTTCCCACCAAGCAGCCACCCGGACCGCGCATGCCCAACCCCCGGCCCGAGCACTGGACATGTCCCCCGGAGCCCGGCCCGAGCGCAGCACATGCCCAACCCCAGGCGCGAGCAACGGACATAGTCCCAAATTGCCCATTCCCCGGCCCGACCACTGGACATGCCCCCCGGAGCCCGGCCCGAGCGCAGCACATACCCACCTCCCGACGCGAGCAACGGACATAGTCCCAAATTGCCCATTCCGCGGCCCGAGCACTGGACATGTCCCCCGAATCTCCCGCCCACAGGCCAAGCCCGAACGTCAGCCCACAGTGCACACGCCCAACCCTCGGCACCATCACCGGACATGTCCCCCGGAGCCCGGCCTGAGCGCAGCACATACTCACCCCCCGACGCGAGCAACCGACATGCCCGCCCCCAGGCCCGACCACTGGACATGCCCCCCGGAGCCCGGCCCGAGCGCAACACATGCCCAACCCCAGGCGCGAGCAACGGACATAGTCCCAAATTGCCCATTCCTCAGCTCGAGCAATGGACATGTCCCGCGGGGGCCCGCGCACCACTTCTGCGTTCATGTTGTTTTTCATTGACAAACCAACAAGAACAAAGATAAAGTCAAACAATTCCACTTCATGTGATGGGAGTCACTGAAGCCCCAGGAACGCAGAACAAGAACCAAGTCAGACGCAGTACGCAACGGAGGGTAAGTGTTCGCCGAAGAACGCCAGCAGCTGATCGTGGGGCTCATCTACGCCAGCGGCCGGGCCAGCGTCACGGACCTGGCCGAGCGCTTCAGCATCACCACCGAAACCATCCGCCGGGACCTCGCCGCCCTGGAAGCGGCCGGCAGCGTCCGCCGGGTGCACGGCGGCGCGGTCTCCCCGGACCGCTTCAGCACCACGGAAGAAAGCATCCTGGAGCGGACAGTGCAGCGGCAGCCCGAAAAGACCCGCATTGCCGAGGCCGCCCTGGCCCTGATCCCCCAGAGCCTCAGCGGCAGCATCCTGATCGACGCCGGCTCCACCACGGAGGCCCTCGCCGAACTCCTCGCCGCCCGGGCCGCCGGGGCCGCAGCAACGGGCAGCCTCCCGGCGACCGGGCCCGAGGCCGAACTCGTCGTCATCACCCACTCCCTGCCCATCGCCTCCCGGCTGTCCGGCGAACCGGGCATCGCCCTGCACCTGCTCGGCGGCAAGGTCCGCGGGCTGACCCAGGCCGCGGTCGGCCAGTCCACGGTGGAGGCCGCGCGCCGGATCCGCCCGGACATCGCCTTCATCGGCACCAACGGCATCCATGCAGCCTTCGGGCTGAGCACACCCGATCCTGAAGAAGCCGCCGTCAAGGCGGCCTTCGTCCAATCAGCGCGCCGCATTGTGGTGCTGGCTGATTCCTCCAAGCTGGATGCAGAGACGCTGGTCCAGTTCGCCTCGTTGAAAGATCTGGACACCGTGATCACAGACACGCAACCTAGCCGGGAACTCGCCGACGCCCTTGCGGAAGCCGGAGTGGAGGTGGTGGTCGCGTGATTGTCACCCTCACCGCCAACCCCAGCCTGGACCGCACCGTGGCGCTGCCCGGCCCCCTCCTCCGCGGGGAAGTACAGCGGGCCGTCTCCGTCCGCCAGGAATCCGGCGGCAAGGGAGTCAATGTCTCCCGCGCCCTCGTGGCCTCCGGGCTCAAAACCATCGCCGTCCTTCCCGGCGCCGAGGCCGATCCCGTCCTCGCCGGGCTGCGGGATACGGAGGTGCCGTTCGCGGCCCTCCCGATCGGCGAACCGCTGCGCAGCAACGTGGCCCTCACCGAGCCCGGCGGCATCACCACCAAGATCAACGAACCCGGACCGGTCCTCAGCGAGGACCAGCAGGAGGCCCTGATCAGCCTGTTGCTGGACCACGCCCGCGGTGCCGCCTGGGTTGTCCTGGCCGGCTCGCTCCCACCCGGAGTTCCGGCCGACTTCTACGCGACCGTCACCCGGCGGCTGCGTTCCCTGTTTGATGGCGAGACCGCACCCCGGGTCGCCGTCGACTCCTCCGGCGAACCTCTCGCCGCAGCGGTCTCCGGCGACGCCTCGGGAAAGCCGGACCTCTTGAAACCCAACGCCGAGGAACTGGCGGAATTGGCTGCGGCAGCCGGCTTCGCCACGCACAAATCCGCCGAGGAACTCGAAGCGGACCCGGAGGCTGCAGCAGCAGCAGCCGCCGCCGTCGTGCGCTCCGGAGTGGGTGCTGTACTGGCCACCCTCGGCTCCAAGGGTGCCGTTCTTGTGACGGCCGACGGCGCGTGGCTGGCCACGCATCCGCCGGTCACCGCGGTCAGCACTGTCGGCGCCGGCGATTCCTCGCTGGCCGGATACCTGCTCGCCTCCAGCCAGGGCGCCGCCCCGGCCGATTGCCTCCGTCAGGCGGTGGCCCATGGTGCCGCCGCCGCTTCCCTGCCTGGCTCCACTGTCCCGGCAGTCAACCAAACCACCCCTGATGCCGTAACCATCACGGCCCTCCGGAAGGATTGACAGTGACACAGCTCATTACTACCGAACTGGTCGAGCTCGACCAGAATCTGGGCAGTTCGCCCGAGGACGTGATCCGGCACCTGGCAGGCAGGGTTGCGGCCAACGGACGCGCCACTGAGGTTGAAGGCCTCTTCGCCGACGCCTTCGCCCGGGAGTCCAAGACCGCCACGGGTGTCCCCGGCGGCATCGCAATCCCGCACTGCCGCTCAACGGCGGTCACCGAGGCCACCCTGGCGATGGCGCGGCTTTCCCAGCCGGTCGACTTCGGTGCCAAGGACGGCCCGGCGGACCTGATCTTCTTCATTGCCGCGCCTGAGGGCGCGGACCAGGAGCACCTGAAGCTGCTGTCGAAGCTGGCGCGGTCCCTGATCAAGAAGGACTTCACGGCCAGCCTGCGCGCCGCGACCTCCCCGGCGGAGATCGTCGAGCTCGTCGAAGCCGCACTGGCGGACAAGCCTTCTGCCCACGCCGCTGCCGCGCCGGCCGCTGCCGCCGCAGGCGCTGGCGCTGGCGCTGACGCAGCCGCCGGAGCCGCCGCTGGCACTGCCGCGGAAGGCACCCCTGCCGGGAAGGCCAAGGGCCCCAAGCGCCTGGTCGCCGTCACCGCCTGCCCCACCGGGATCGCGCACACCTATATGGCCGCCGACTCGCTCGTCGCCGCGGCCAAGGAAGTCGGTGTGGACCTGCAGGTGGAAACCCAGGGGGCCTCCGGCGCCAAGGCCCTTGACCCCGCCGTGATCGCCGCCGCCGACGCCGTGATCTTCGCGGTGGACGTGGACGTGCGCGGCAAGGAGCGCTTCGCCGGCATGCCGGTGATCAACGCACCGGTCAAGCGCGGCATCGATGAACCGGACAAGATGGTCGCGGAAGCACTCGCCGCCGCGGACAACCCGCATGCCCGCCGCGTGCCCCACTTCGGCGCCGAGGAACAGGCCGAACACGAGGCCGAGGAAAAGGGCGAGCACATCGGCACGAAGCTGAAGAAAGCGCTGCTCACAGGTGTCAGCTACATGATCCCGTTCGTGGCAGGCGGCGGTCTGCTGATCGCCCTCGGCTTCCTGTTGGGCGGCTACACCATCACCGGCTTCGCGGACAAGATCCTGGCAGAGAACAGCCTCTTCAATCTGCCCACCGTGTACCCGGAACTGGCGTGGGGCCCGCTGGGCGCGTACCTGGGTGCCGTGTTCTTCAAGATCGGTGCCCTGTCCCTAGGCTTCCTTGTGCCCGCACTGGCCGGCTACATCGCCTACGGCATCGCTGACCGGCCCGGCATCGCCCCGGGCTTCGTGTCCGGCGCCGTAGCCGTCTTCATGGGCGCAGGCTTCCTCGGCGGCATTGTGGGCGGCCTGCTCGCCGGCTACGTCGCGCATTCGATCGGCAAGCTCAACGTGGCCCGCTGGCTGCGCGGCCTGATGCCGGTGGTTATCATCCCGCTCGTGGCGTCGCTCGTCGCATCGGGCATTCTGTTCATTTTCCTCGGCAGGTACGTCGCCGCCGTCACCACCGGGCTCAACAACTTCCTGGCCGGCCTGACCGGCGCCAGCGCCATCGCCCTGGGCATTGTCCTGGGTCTGATGATGTGCTTCGACCTCGGCGGTCCGGTCAACAAGGTGGCTTACTCCTTCGCCGTCGCCGGCCTGGGAGCCGCGTCCATCACCAACCAGGCACCGTGGCAGATCATGGCAGCCGTCATGGCCTCCGGCATGGTCCCCCCGCTGGCCATGGCGCTGGCCTCGACCGTGCTGAACAAGCGACTCTTCAGCCTGGCGGAACAGGAAAACGGCAAGGCCGCCTGGCTGCTGGGAGCCTCGTTCATCTCCGAAGGCGCCATCCCCTTCGCCGCCGCCGACCCGCTCCGCGTCATCCCCGCCAGCATGCTTGGCGGCGCCGTGACCGGTGCCATCTCGATGGCAGCAGGGGTGGGATCGAAGGCCCCGCACGGCGGAATCTTCGTCTTCTTCGCGATCGATCCCTTCCTGATGTTCGTCGTCGCGATCGCAGCCGGTACGGTCGTGAGTGCCTTCGCCGTGATCGGGCTCAAGCGCTGGGCAGTCAAGAAGCCGGTTGATACGGTGGAAACGGTTCCCGTAGCCGCCTAAGCCAGTCCAGGGCGACTTTCCAAGCAGATATTCACAGCTGATAAACACCTAAGCTGACATCAAGGAGCAGAAATGACCGAACGTAACGCCACCATTGCCAGCCGCGTCGGGCTGCACGCCCGACCGGCCGCCATCTTCGCCGAGGCTGCGGGCGAGTTCGACCACCTCGAGATCACGATCGCCCGCCTGGGCGAGCCGGAGGACGAGGCCATGGACGCCGCCAGCATCCTGTCGCTGATGAGCCTGGGCGCGTCGCACGGCGAGGTTGTGGTGTTGCGTGCCGAGGGCGAAGGCGCCGATGCCGCCCTGGATCGCCTCGTGCAGATCCTTGAGACGGATCACGACGCCGAATAGCCGCACCGTCCGGCGCCTGCGCCGGACACCCGGCAGTAACAAGCAGCATCAGAAGGCCCGGCCGCCCCCGACGAGGGGGCGCGCCGGGCCTTCGTCTTCCCGGGCGTAGCCGGGGCCCTGTGCGCTATCCGCGATTGTTGTCAGCGGGTTTAGTAAGTGCTTGTCACCGCCTTGCGGCGCGGCTAGTTTGGAATCCGCGGCGGCAGCGTCCGCGGGCCGTCGCGGAATGGTTCCCAGCCGAAGGAGATGATCGCGTGACACGCATGCAAAAGAGCATCGGGGCGGACGTTGCCGCGCCGGCCACCCGACGCCGGCGGCCGCCGTTCATGGAGATCGCCGCCGGACCGGCCGCTGACGAGATCCGGGAGCGGTAGCCATGCCGACGAAGAAGGGCGAACCCCGCGGTTCAGAGAGCCCGAGCATCAAGGACCCCGAGCTCTACGAGAAGCTGGTCGAGGACGGCGCATCAAAACAAAAGGCCGCCCGGATCTCCAATGCGGCGGCGAAGCGCGGCCGGTCCGCGGTGGGCCGCAAGGGCGGCAAGGCCGGGGACTACGAGGACTGGACGGTCCCGCAGCTCAAGGAACGGGCCAAGGAGATCGGCCTCAAGGGCTACTCGGCCAAGAAGAAGAGCGAGCTCATCTCCGCCCTGCGGAACTCCTGAGTCTGATGGCCGCGGCGTCCCTGTCCACGGCCTCAGGCACCCTTGCGCGCCCTTGCCGCCGTGGTCTTGGATGGCGTCGCCTTGGGAGCCGCCTTAGGCGCCGCGCCCTTCGCGGCGGCGGCCCGGCTTTCGCCGGCGCTGCTTTCAGTGGCGCCGCCTTCGCCGGTCTTCTTGGCGGCAGCCTTGGGGGCGGACTTGGGGGCGGCAGCCTTGGACGCGGCCCGGGCCGGCGCCTTGTCCGGCGCCTCGACCGCGGTCTTCGACCCGCTCCCGGCGGCCGGCGGCCCACCTCCGCGTTTCTTCTCCAGACTCCGTTTGAGGGCCTCCATCAGGTCAATCACTTCGCCGGTGCCGGTTTCGGCAGCGGCGGCGCCAAACGTTTCTTCGGTGTCCAGGGACTCCCCCTTCTCCAGCTTCGCGTCGATGAGCTGGCGGAGCTGGAGCTGGTAGTCGTCCGTGAACTGTTCGGGGTCAAAGTCCGCGGCCATCGAATCCACCAGGGCGGCGGACATTTCGCGTTCCTGGGCGGAGATGCGGATCGAGGTTTCGAGGGCCGGGAAGCTGGCCTCGCGCACTTCGTCGGCCCAGAGCAGCGACTGCAGCATCAGGATGTCGCCGCGGATCCGCAGGGCCCCCAGCCTGGTCTTTTCCCGCAGCGCAAACTGGACGATCGCCACCCGGTCGGTGTCCTCGAGGGCCCGGCGCAACAGCACATAGGCCTTGGGCGACTTGGAGTCCGGTTCCAGGTAGTAGCTCTTCTCGAACATGATGGGATCGAGCTGGTCCGCCGGGACGAACTGAACGACGTCGATCTCGTGGCTGTTCTCCGCGGGGATGGACTTCAGTTCCTCCCGGGTCAGGATCACTGTGCGGCCGTCGTCTTCGTAGGCCTTGTCGATGTCCTCGTAGTCGATGATCTTGCTGCAGACCTCGCAGCGGCGCTGGTAGCGGATCCGTCCGCCGTCGGCGTTGTGGACCTGGTGCAGGCTGATGTCGTGGTCCTCCGTGGCGCTGTAGACCTTGACGGGGACGTTGACCAGCCCGAATGCGATCGCGCCCTTCCAGATGGCTCTCATGGGACTAGTGAACACCAGAGCGGTTCGGAGGTGAAGACCGTTGGCTGAGCGAACCACGCAGCCGGACGCGCAGCCGGCCGCCGGGCGGGATGCCCAACGGGACAACACTCCCCCGGCAAACGGCCGGCAGCGGGTCCTCGTGGAGGGCCGCGAGCTCGTCCTGACCAATCTGGACAAGGTCATGTATCCGGAAACCGGCACCACCAAGGCAGACGTTCTGGCCTACTACGCCGCCGTCGCGCCGGTGCTGATCCCGGCGGTCCGGAACCGACCGGCCACCCGGAAACGCTGGGTCCACGGCGTGGGAACGGCCGAGGAGCCGGGGCAAGTGTTCTTCCAGAAAAATCTGGACGAATCGGCACCCGGCTGGATTTCCCGGGCGGCCATCAAGCACAAAGAGCACACCAACCAGTACCCCCTGGTCAACGATGCCGCCACCCTCGCCTGGCTCGCCCAGATCGCCGCCCTCGAAATCCATGTCCCCCAGTGGCGGGTCGATTCGCACGGCCGGGCCCTGCCGCCGGACCGGATGGTGCTGGACCTGGACCCCGGCGACGGGGCCGGGCTGGCCGAATGCGCGGAAGTGGCCAAACTGGCCCGCGCCATCCTGCAGGACGTCGGTCTGGACCCCGTCCCCGTGACCAGCGGAAGCAAAGGCATCCATCTCTACGCCGCGCTGGACGGAACCCGGGGCTCTGAGCAGATCTCGGACTTCGCCCATGAACTGGCCCGCGCCCTGGAAGCGGACCATCCGGACCTGGTGGTCAGCGACATGAAGAAGATCCTGCGCACCGGGAAGGTCCTGGTCGACTGGAGCCAGAACAGCGCGGCGAAGACCACGATCGCGCCCTACTCGCTGCGCGGGCGGCTGCGGCCCACAGTGGCGGCGCCGCGGACCTGGCGGGAGCTCAGCTCCGCGTCCCTGCGCCAGCTGGACTACCACGAGGTCATGAAGCGCGTGCAGTCCGGCAAGGATCCGTTCGCCGCGGTCTCAGGCGGCAGTGCCGCCGATCCCCGGCTCGAGCCCTACCGGGCGAAGCGGGACGCGAACTCCACCCCCGAACCCTTCGCGGCGGACGCCCGCGCCGCCGGCACCGGCGCCGGGGCCGGTCTGCTGCGGGAGTCGTTTGTCATCCAGGAGCACCACGCCAGCCGGCTGCACTACGACTTCCGCCTTGAACGCGACGGCGTGCTGGTGTCCTGGGCGTTGCCCAAGGGTGTCCCCACCAGCAAGGCCACCAACCACCTCGCGGTCCAGACCGAGGACCATCCGCTGGACTACGCGGACTTCGAGGGTGTCATTCCCAAAGGCCAGTACGGCGCCGGGACGGTCAGCGTCTGGGACCGCGGCTACTACGACTGCGAAAAGTGGATCGCCGGCAAGGAGGTCATTGCCACGCTGACCGGCGCAGAAGGCGGCGGCCTCGGCGGCACCCGCAGGTTCGCCCTGATTCACACCGGCCAGGCCGACGACCAGTGGCTCATCCACCTGATGGACCCGGCGGGGCCGCACAAGGGACCCCGGGCAGCAGCGCCCGCAGACCAAGTGACCGGGCAGGAGACCAGACAGGAGACCGGAACGGACCCGGGACCGGATGCCGCGCCCGGCGGCGGGCAGGAGGCGGCGCCCGGCGGCGGGCAGGAGGCGGCGCCCGGCGGCTCCCCCGGGGAGCCGGCGGCCCCGGAACTTGACCCGCCACCAGGCCGGGCACGAGTCCCGGACCCTGCACCCGCACCCGATGTCTCCGGCTTCAGCCCCATGCTGGCCAGCGCCGGGACCGCTGCCGACCTCGCGGACAAGGACTGGCAGGTCGAGCTCAAGTGGGATGGCGTCCGGGCCTTGGTCATCGGCGATGCCACGACCGTCAGGCTCGTCAGCCGCAACGGCAACGACATGTCCGCGAGCTACCCGGAGCTGACGGACCGGTCCCTCTGGCCGGAACAGGACTTCGTCACGGACGGCGAGATCATCGCCGTCGGGCGCACGGGGCGGCCGGACTTCGGCCTGCTGCAGGGCCGCATGAAACTGACCAAGGCCGCCGACGTCGCAAAAGCGCAGGACTCGACGCCGGTGCGGCTGATGTTGTTCGATCTCCTCTTCGACGCCGGCGAGGACCTGCGGCCCCTGCCGCTCAGCGAGCGCCGGCTCCGGCTCGAGCGCTTCTTCCGCCCCTCCGGGGCCCGCGTCGAGCTCTCCGGCATCATCGACGCCGGCGACGCGCACAAAATCAGCGTCAGGCACATCCTGGAAAGCGTCGCTGAGCTGGGACTGGAGGGGGTCATGGCCAAGCGCACGGACGGCCGCTATGTCGGCCAGCGCAGCCGGTCCTGGCTCAAGCTCAAGCTTGAGCGGACCCAGGAAGTGGTGGTGGGCGGCTGGCGGACCGGAAACGGCGAGCGCCGGGAATCCGTGGGCTCGCTGCTGCTGGGGATCCCGGATGGCTCGAAGCTCCGGTACGTGGGGCGCGTGGGCAGCGGCTTCAGCACCCGTGAACTGAAGGAACTCCGGCAACAACTGGACGCCCTGCCCCGGAAGACATCCCCGTTCCGGGAGGTACCGGACGCCGATGCCGCAGACGCGCACTGGGTGAGCGCAAAACTCGTCGGCGAGGTCAGCTACGGGGATTGGACCGGGGGCGGGAAGCTGCGGCACCCGGTGTGGCGCGGCTGGCGCCTGGATAAGACGCCAGCCGACGTTGTGGTCGAACCTGTTGCCGGTCCTGCCGCGGGACCTTAGTCGTGGTGGGGCATCTGCGGACGGCTCTGCCGGTGAATGGCCGCGTCGGCCACCTGCTGGCCTTGCCGTCCGCGGGTGGTGTCACGGTCCTTGGGATGACGGTGTTTGCCGCTGCCGTCCGGCCATTGCTGTCCTTGGGCTGCCGCCGGGGGAACGTGGTGCAAGGCCTCCGGTCCGGGAGCCTCATCCATCGACTGCGCCAGATGGCTCGCAACCTCGGGCTCGATTTCTTCTCCGAACTGATGATCCGCCATCGATCTTCCTTTCCGCTGAAAATAACCGCTGTGAAATGAAGTGTTCATCAATCGTAGGGCTGCAGGGATGAGATGTCTGTAGCAGGTGCCGGCGGACTTTCCTTCGGCCTGAATCCGGCCCAAAAACGAGCGTTTGCGGTGGCTGGCGCGGAAAATTTTGGCCACTGCACCGCGGGCAGTGCCGGTTCCCAGTAACCGCGCGGTGAAACAGGGCAAAAGAATGTGGACAATTGCCCCCAAATAGAACCTCAAATGCGGGATGATACGGCACCGAACTCGGAAACTCCATAGAAATCCCGTAAAATTGAAAGCCTGCCCAGAGCGGGGCAGCTACAAGTCGCAAGCAAATGACCTCCATAGGAGTGGCCCAAATGCCCACAGACCGAAGCATGACCGACTCTTCAGCAGGCGTTTTGAGCGCCAGCGGAACCAACCAAGTGGCACCCAAGGGTGCGAAGAAACCAAAGCTGCGTCGCCGTCGACTCCGTGAGTCCGACGTCAACGTTGTCGACCAGCCGATGCTCAAGAAGGCGCTCGGCGGCACCATCGTGGGTAACACCATGGAATGGTACGACGTCGGCGTGTTCGGCTACCTGATCACCACCATGGGACCGGTGTTCCTGCCGGATGCGGACAAGTCCGTCCAGACCCTGTTCCTGCTGGGAACCTTTGCCGCCACCTTCATCGCCCGCCCCCTCGGCGGCGTCGTGTTCGGCTGGCTCGGCGACAAGGTCGGCCGCCAGAAGGTGCTCGCCGCGACCCTGATGATCATGGCCGCCAGCACATTCGCCGTCGGGCTCCTGCCCGGCTATGCCCAGATCGGCATCTGGGCTGCGGTCCTGCTGGTCCTATTCAAAGTCATCCAGGGCTTTTCCACCGGCGGCGAATACGCCGGTGCCACCACCTTTGTCAGCGAGTACGCCCCGGACAAGCGGCGCGGATTCTTCGCCAGCTTCCTGGACATGGGCAGCTACCTCGGCTTCGCCCTTGGCGCGGCACTCGTTTCGGTGCTGCAGCTGACCCTCGGCCAGGACACCATGGAGCAGTGGGGCTGGCGCATTCCGTTCCTCCTTGCCGGTCCGCTCGGCCTGATCGCCGTGTACTTCCGGAGCAAGATCGAGGAATCGCCGCAGTTCCAGGCCACCCTGGATGCCCAGGACAGCCTGGCCAAGGACGCCACCGCCTCGGACGCCGCAGCCTCCAAGGGCCCGGTGGGCATCGTGAAGGCATACTGGCGCTCCCTGATCGTGGCGATGATACTGGTCGCGGCGGCAAACACCGCCGGCTATGCCCTGACCTCCTATATGCCGACGTACCTCACCGAGTCCAAGGGCTACGACGAGCTGCACGGCACGCTGCTGACCATCCCCGTACTGGTCATCATGAGCCTGTGCATCCCGCTGACCGGCAAGCTCTCTGACCGGATCGGCCGCCGCCCCGTGCTGTGGATCGGTGCCATCAGCACGGTTGTGCTGGCTACCCCGGCGTTCCTGCTCATCGGCATCGGCGAAATCTGGTCCACCCTGGCCGGCCTCTCCCTGATTGCCTTCCCGGTGACGTTCTACGTGGCCAACCTGGCCTCTGCCCTGCCGGCCCAGTTCCCGACCGCCAGCCGCTACGGCGCCATGGGCATCGCGTACAACTTCTCCGTGGCCATCTTCGGCGGCACCACGCCGTTCATCGTGGCCGCCCTCATCAATGCAACCGGCAACGACATGATGCCGGCCTACTACCTGATGGCCACCTCCGCGATCGGCGCAGTGGCGATCTACTTCCTCAAGGAGTCCGCCCAGATGCCGCTCCCGGGCTCCATGCCGAGCGTGGACACCCAGGCCGAGGCCCGCGAACTGGTCGCGACGCAGGACGAAAACCCGCTGATCGACCTCGAGCACATGGACATGCCGATGGTCCCGGCACCGGCCGCAGACTCGGCCGCAGGGCGCGTCGACGCCGGTAAAGTCCCGGCTCGGGCCTAGTCCGGCCCGTCCCGGCCCGGCAGCAGTCCGGACTCCGTAACAGCCCCGCCCTTTGAGGCCTGTTCCGTATGCTTACCCGTTGGGGGATGCATACGGAACAGGCCTTAGGCGTGTCCGCCCTCCGATCAGCCCCCGGGGAATCCCGGAGAACCCGGGGAAACCCCGGAGAAAGCCGAGAGGCAGTCTCATGTCCCTGCAGCGCCACGTGCGTTCGCTGCACAGCCTGGCCCCGGCCAACAAAGACCACGTGTCGGCGTGGCGGGTGGCGATCAGCGTCGCCGTGCCGTCCCTGGTGCTCCTGGCAACCGGGCGGCCGGAGCTGATCGCCTACGCCGTCTTCGGCGCACTGACCGGCATGTACGGCCGCACCGAGCCCCACCAGCTCAGGCTCCGGCACCAAGGCCAGGCGGCTGTCCTCCTGCTCACCGGCGTAGGAACGGGCGTCCTCCTCTCGGCCCATCACATCCACTCGTGGGCGCTGGTGATCACGGAGGCCGTGTTCGCCGGCGCGGGATCGCTGTTCGCGGACAGGACCACCCTGAAACCGGCCGGCCCCTTCTTCGGGATCCTGGCGCTGGGGGCGTGCGCGTCCGTTCCCGCCACCGTCCCCTGGCATTCCGCCGTCCTCATCGCCGCCGGATCGGCCGCGTTCTCGATCGCCGTCGGCTTTGGCGGCTGGTTCCGGGGCCGGACCTGGCAGCGCGGCTGGCGGCGGGATGCCCCGGTACTGCGCGGGGAACGCCGCCGGGCCGCGTGGCTTCACGCCGCCCGCTACGTCAGCGCCGTCGGGGCCGCCGGGGCCATCGGTGTCCTCAGCGGCAGCGGCCACCCGCACTGGGCCATGGCCGCCGCCGCGGTGCCGCTTGCCGGGGCGGATCTACCCAGCAGCGTCTACCGCGGCATCCACAGGATCGTCGGCACACTCCTGGGCCTCGTGGTGGTGGCAGCCGTCTTGTTCCCCTGGCCGGGATCCCCGCTGCAGGCCTTCCCCGGCCACTCAGCTGCCGTCATGGCCTGCCTGGTGATCGTCCTGCAGTTCAGCACGGAGCTGTTCATGACCCGGCACTACGGCCTCGCCATGATCTCCTTCACCCCGGTGATCCTGCTCATCGGACAGCTCGCGGCGCCGGCCGACCCGCAGGTCCTGGTGACCGAACGGGCCGTCGAGACGCTGGTGGGCGCCGCCGTCGGGATCCTCGTCGTCGTACTGATCCGGCACGGTCGCGCGGACGGCCCCGGAGGAACCCGGCGCTCTTACTTCGCGCGGCGCGGCGGTCCCGCGACGAGCCGCGACGGGAGCACCCGCGAAACCGATGTCAGGACCTTGTAGCGCCTGCTGGGAATCGAGACGGCCTTGCCCTTGGCGTTATCGGCCAGGGCCTCGCTGACCACCTGGCGGGCCTCGAGCCACATCCAGCGCGGCGCCACGGTCTTGTCCATCCCCATCCGGTCGTGGAACTCGGTGTGGGTGAAGCCGGGGCACACGGCAGTGACCTGCACCCCGCGCGCCGCGTAGGCCATATTGGCCCAGCGCGAGAAACTCAGCAGCCACGCCTTCGCCGCCGAGTACGTGCCGCGGGGCAGGAAGGCCGCCACGCTGGCGACGTTGATGATCCTGCCGGACTGCCGGGCGAGCATGCCCTGCAGGGCGGCATGAGTCAGCTCCATGGCGG
>NZ_JBFTHK010000007.1:0-63540 GCF_056394205.1 Arthrobacter sp. 10T413_2
AGTCATCACCACCCAAGTCATCACCACCCAGGTAGCGATCATGGGGGCCGGCCCGGCCGGGCTCATGCTCTCCCACCTCCTGGCCAAGGCCGGCATCGAATCCACCGTCCTCGAGATCCGCAGCCACCAGGAGATCTCCGAAACGGTCCGTGCCGGGATCCTGGAGCACGGCTCGGTGAACATGCTCGTCGACAGCGGCGTCTCGGACCGCGTGCTGCGCGACGGCGACCGCCATGACGGAATTGAACTGCGTTTCAACKGCGAAAGCCACCGCATCGATTTCCAGGACCTCGTCGGGGAGTCGGTCTGGCTMTACCCGCAGACGGACGTGTTCCTGGACCTCGCCGCACGCCGGAAGGCYKACGGCGGGGACGTCCGGTACAGCGTCACGGACACCACCATCCACGACATCGAGGCCAAGCCCAAGGTCTGGTTCACGGATGCGGACGGTGTGGAATACGAACTCCAGGCCGATTTCATCGCCGGTGCGGACGGTTCGCGCAGCCATTGCCGCTTCCAGATCCCCGAGGCGCAGCGCAAGTGGTACTTCCACGAATACCCCTTCGCCTGGTTCGGCATCCTGGCAGAGGCGCCGCGCAGCTCGGACGAGTTGATCTATGCCAACTCCGAGAACGGCTTCGCTCTGATCAGTCAGCGCACCGAGACGGTCCAGCGGATGTACTTCCAGTGCGACCCCAACGAGGACGTCAACAACTGGGACGAGGACCGCATCTGGGACGCCTTCCGCAGCCGCGTCAACGGCAACGGCTTCGAGGTCAAGGAAGGGCCCGTGATCGACAAAACGGTGCTGAAATTCCGCAGCTTTGTCCATGCCCCCATGCGCCACGGCAACCTGTTCCTCGCCGGCGACGCCGCGCACACCGTCCCGCCCACCGGGGCCAAGGGCTTGAACCTGGCGCTGAACGACGTCAGGGTCCTCTTCGAGGGATTCGACAGCTTCTATTCCACCGGCTCCACCGTGCTCCTGGATGCCTACAGTGACCGTGCCCTGGACCGGGTGTGGAAGGCCCAGCAGTTCTCCTACTGGATGACCTCCATGCTTCACACCCCGGCCGACGCCGACGACTTCGCCCGCGCCCGCCAGCTTGGCGAGCTCCACTCGGTGGTGTMGTCCCGCCACGGCCGTGCCTAMCTCGCAGAGGCCTACACCGGCTGGCCCGGCGCCCGCTAGGACGTCCGCCAKGGCTCCGGATAGGGCTCATATTTCTGTCGACAGGCCCCGGCGCCAGGACTAGCCTTTAACCGTCCCAGCATGACCCCACAAGGATGACGGAGAGGTGTCCGATCATGGGAACCGCAGAGAATGTTGAACTGGTCCGGCGCGGGTACGAGGCCTTCAACTCAGCAGATATGGCGACCCTCAGCGACATTTTCGCGGAGGACGCGGTCTGGCACGTTGCCGGAAGCGGCGTGCTATCGGGGACGAAACAGGGGCGAGACGCCATCCTGGCCTACTTCGGTGAACTTGGAGCACGCACCCAGGGCCACTTCCAAGCCAACGTCCAGGACATCGTCGGCGGCGAGAAACACACCGTCGCAATCCAGCACACTCACGGGGAAGCCAACGGCAAAACCCTGGACATGCCCACCGTGATCACGTTCGTGGTCCGCGACGGACAGATCGCGGAGGGGCGGGAATTCTTCGAGGACACGGCCAAAGCCGACGACTTCTGGACCTGATTCAGTCCTGTTCGAGAGTTCCGGTCAGGTGATGCGTGGGAATCCGGTCCCGGTCATAGGTGATCTCCGTGTATCCGTGYGGCTCCGGCTTCCCGGACGGGCTCAGGTTCACGAAGACGATTTCTTCGATCGTGAGGATGCTCTGCCGGGTGATCATGTTCCGGACTTCGGCACGCATGGTCAGCGACGTCCGGCCGAAGCGGGTCGCGGTCAGGCCCATTTCGATCAGGTCGCCCTGGACGGCCGAGCTGACGAAGTTGATTTCTGAGATGTACTTGGTGACGGCCCGGCCGTTGCCCAACTGCAGGATGGCGTAGATGGCGGCCTCTTCGTCGATCCACTTCAGCAGGCTGCCGCCAAACAGGGTGCCGTTGGCGTTGAGGTCCTCGGGACGGACCCATTTGCGGGTGCGGAAAGTGATGTCGGCCGATTCCATAGTGCGAGATTAGCCCAGTCCATGCCGGGCGGCRTTGTATGACGCCTCACGCCATGGCGGTGTGCGCGGCGCTGTGCGAATCGATCGGCTTCGCGTAGCAGTAGGAGTGTTGGACGCCGATGTAGGGTCCAAAGTTCGGCACGGGCACAAAGCCCGAGTTCTCGTAGAACTGCCGCCCGTCGGTCTGTACCGAGCCGGCCTCCGCGGTCAGTGTGGTGATGCCCAGCGCGTGGGCGTGGGCTTCGAGGGCTGCGAGGATGGAGCTCGCCACCCCGGAGCCGCGGGTGTAGGGAAGAACGTAGAGGCGCTTGATTTCGGCAGTGCGCGCGTCCAGCATGCGCAGGCCGCCGCAGCCGACCGGCTGGCCCGAGGCTTTGTCGTGCGCCACCAGGAATACCGCGGTGTCGACTTCCGACGGCGGCGGCCCGGGTTCGTGGTCGGGCCGGCCGAAGCGGGCGTCGAGTTCTGCCTGCTGGGCGGCCCTCAGGTCCGCACCAACGGGGTTCGCCCAAGTGACCTGACGGATGTTGAGCCGCGGGTTGGTCTGCATCACTGCCTCGATTCGCCGAAGGGTTATGCAGTCCAAGGCTAGGCACCAGCGATTTCCGCCGTGTTTCCTTCCGGTAAGCGTCGGGAGAACTGTGGATTGTGGTGCAGACAGCGCTTCGGGCTCGACGTCCTGTGGATCCGGGGACAGCACAGCCTAGCGTCGCACCAGTGTCCGCAGGAGTTTCAGTGCCACCGAGATTGAGGCGATATCCACCTGCCCCGGTTTGGTCACTTCCGCGAGAGTGTCCTTGATCCGCGCCAGCTGCTCCTGATGCCCGCGTTCCCAGGCCACGATGCGCTCCACAGCATCGGACGTGCCGGCCTCTGCGGCACTGAGGTCCTGGGTGGTCTCCATCACCGAGACGGTCATGTCCGCTACGGCGGAATACACATCATCGCGCAGGGCGGCCCGGGCAAGGGCCTCCCAGCGGCTCTGCCGCGGCAGGTCGGTGATGCTGAGCAGCAGGTTCGCGGCCCCGATCCGCTGGAACACCGCATAGTACAGGTCTGCGATGGTGGTGGTCGGTTCGCGCACCTGTTCGGAGATCAGGGAGATGTCCAGCAGCCCGAAACTCTCCAAGAGGTCCGAGGCGCGCAGGCCCAGCTCGCGCGGCATCCCCACGGCGTCCMAGTGCGCGAGCCTGCCTTGCGCACGGTCCAGGTCGGAGCCGCGGAGATAGTCCAGGGTTCGGGTMCGCAGCAGTTCCAGGGTTGGCATGATCCTGGCCAAGGCCGCGGCCACGGGCTGGTCCCGATGGTCGTGCGTCACGTACCACCGAGTGGCCCGGTCGAGGATCCGGCGCATATGCAGGGTCGCCTCGGCGACGTGTTCATTGGGATATCCGGCGGGGAGTGCGGCCAACCGGTTGACGATCCACGGCAGGTCGTAGGCCTCGCGCGCCACCACAAAAGCCCTGGCGACAGCGGCGGCCGTGGCAGTCGTTTCCTCGATGGCGCGGAACGCGAACGTGATTCCGCCGAGGTTGATCATGTCGTTGGCCACGACGGTGCACACGATCTGGCGGCGCAGCGGGTGGCCCGGCAGCTCTGCTTCGAAGCGTCCGGAGAGCTGGCGCGGAAAATAGCCGCGGAGGACGCGCAGGAACCACGGGTCGTCGGCAAGATCGCTGGCGTTGAGTTCCGCCGCCAGTTCGATCTTGGCGTAGGCGGCCAGCACCGACAGCTCCGGCGGGGTCAGGCCCTCACCTGACCGCAGCCGGTCCTGCAGTTGTTCGTTGCTGGGCAGGCCCTCCAGCCTGCGGTCKAGGTCGGTGGCGTTCTCGAGCCAGTCCATGGTCCGTTCAAAGCCTGGGCTCCACTCCCGCACCAGGTGCCGGTCGTTGAAGAGCAGGACATTCTGATTCGTGTTGTTGGCCAGAACAAGACGGGCCACTTCGTCCGTCAGGGAATGCAGGAAACCGGCGCGTTCCGCCGTCGGCATCTTTCCCGCCGCGATCATCCGGTCCACGAAGATCTTGATGTTCACCTCATGATCCGAGCAGTCCACGCCGGCTGAGTTGTCSATCGCATCAGTGTTTAGCAGGACGCCGGATAGGGCGGCCTCAATCCGTCCGAGCTGCGTGATTCCCAGATTCCCGCCCTCGGCGATGACCTTCGCCCGCACCTCATTGCCGTTCACCCTGATGGGGTCGTTTGCCTTGTCGCCAACCCCGGCGTTGTCCTCCGAGGAGGCCTTGATGTACGTTCCGATGCCGCCGTTGTAGAGCAGGTCCACGGGCGCACGGAGGATGGCCTGAAGCACCGCGTGGGGCGGCAGGGACGTGATGCCCGGCTCCAGGCCGAGCGAGCTCCTCACCTGTTCCGTGATGCTGATGGCCTTGGCCCGGCGGGAGTGGACGCCACCGCCCTCGCTGATCAGCGAGGGATCGTAGTCCGCCCAGGATGAGCGGGGGAGGGCAAAGAGCCGCTGTCTTTCCTCCCACGAGGCCTCCGCCTCCGGCGCCGGGTCAAGGAAGATGTGCCTGTGATCGAAGGCCGCCACCAGCCGCATGTGATGGGAGAGCAGCATTCCGTTCCCAAAGACGTCGCCGCTCATGTCGCCGATGCCGGCGACAGTGAACTCCTCTTCCTGGCAGTCCACCCCGAGTTCGCGGAAATGGTGTTTCACCGATTCCCACGCCCCGCGGGCCGTGATGCCCATCTGTTTATGGTMATACCCCACGGATCCGCCGGATGCGAAGGCATCGCCCAGCCAGAAACCGTACTCCTCGGCCACCGCGTTCGCGGCATCGGAAAATGACGCGGTTCCCTTGTCCGCCGCCACGACGAGGTAATAGTCGTCGACGTCGTGCCGCACGACCCGCGCGGGAGGCGCCACTGTCTCGCCATGCGGGGTGGTGACCAGGTTATCGGTGAGGTCCAGGAGCCCGCGGACGAAGATCCGGTAGCACTCCAGTCCCTCCGTCAGCCAGGCCTCGCGGTCCGCGGCAGGGTCCGGCAACTGTTTGGGATAAAAACCTCCCTTGGCGCCCGTGGGCACGATCACGGAATTCTTCACGTTCTGCGCCTTGACCAGGCCAAGGACCTCGGTGCGGAAATCCTCGCTGCGGTCGGACCAGCGCAGGCCGCCCCGCGCCAGGGGCCCGAAGCGCAGGTGGACCCCTTCCACGCGGGGCGAGCACACCCAGATTTCGTATTTGGGCCGGGGAAACGGCKCACTCGCGACGGCGGCGGGATTGAGCTTGAAACTCAAGTGGGGCTTACCCTGAAAGTAGTTGGTGCGGAGCGTGGATTCCACCAGGTTCATGAAGGTGCGCAGCAGCCGGTCGGCGTCGAGGACCGGAATGTCGTCGATCGCAGCCAACAGATCCTTCCTGGCCGCGGYGGTCTCCCCGAACCGGTCCGGGGCCTCCAGATCAGGGTCAAACTTGGCCCGGAACAGTGCCAGGAGCCCGTGAGTTGCCCGGACATTGGCCAGCAGGGTGTCGGCCATGAATCCGTAGGAGGTCGTGGTGCCCAATTGCTGGAGGTACTTGGCATAGCTGCGCAGTATTTCCACCTGGCGCCAGTCGATGCCCTCCCGGAGGACGAGGCCGTCAAAACGGTCCGATTCCGAGTCTCCGCGCATGGCAGCTCCGAAGGCATCCCCCAGCAGCCCGCTGGTCCKGGCAGGATCCACACCGGCCGGATACCGCACGCCAAGATCATAGAGGAACAAAGGCCGGTCGTTCCCKCGCACCACATCGAAGGGACGCTGGTTCAGCACCTCCAGTCCGAGGTTGTGGAAGAACGGCAGGATCCGCGTCAGGCTATGGGCTGCGGTCAGGTAGAGGCGGATCCGYGCGTCTTCGGCCAGCGTCGGGGACGCGCTGGCGCGGACATAGACGGCCAGCTGCGGATCGTTCAGCGGCCGGCCGCCCGTGCCGTCGAGATCGAACTGCTCAAACCGCCTGATGTCTTCAACGGCGTCCTCGACGTCGAAATCAGCCCGGTAGCTGGCCGGGAAGGCGGCGGACCATAGTGCCGACAGCCGGCGGGTCTCCGCGGAGGACAACCTGTCCCGGAGCGCTTCGTCGAGGCCCTCGGCCCAGGTCCGCGTTGTGCTGACAATGCTCCGCTCCAGTGCGGCGGCATCGACGTCGGGCATCGCGCCGGGAGGCAGCAGGATCCGGAAGAAGACACGGGCCATGGGGGATTCACTCAGCCGGACTTCAAATTCGAGCGAGGAGGACTGGAAGGCCTGTTTGAGCTCGTGTTCGATGCGGAGGCGGACGGCGGTACTGTACCTGTGGCGGGGGAGGAAGACCAGGGCGGTCATGAAGCGGCCGTAGCTGTCAGCGTGCAGGAACACCCGTGTCTGGTGGTGGGCCTGCAGGCGCAGGATCTCACGGGCCAGCCCGGAAAGTTCCGCCAGGTCCCGGTGGAACAGCTCGTCCAGCGGGAAGCACTCGAAGACGGTGAGAAGCTGCTTGCCCTGGTGGGATGATTCGGTGAAGCCGAAGTTTTCCTGGATGGCGCGAACCTTGTCCCGGATGACCGGGATGCGCCGCACGGACCGGCCCGTGGCGCCCGGGGCGAAAAGGCCCACAAACCGCACTTCTCCCGTGGCGGTCCCTGCGCTGTCGAAAGTCCGGACCAGGATTTMATCCAAGTAAGCAGGGCGGGGGACGGACGATCTCAGATCCGAAATGGAGAGCGTGAGAACCTGCGCATGGGGGAGCCCCGTGACGGGCTGGCGGGCCTCCGGCCGTCCGTCCCTGAGCAGGCCCAGCCCCGTGCCGGCCCGCAACGTCACGACGTCCGGGCCCTCCGCCGTCKAGTATTCATATTCGCTGTAACCCAAAAACGTGAAGTTGCCGCGGTCCAGCCAGCCCAGCAGCTCCACGAGCTGCTCCGGAGTCGGAGCCGCGCCCGCCGGCAGCCGCTCCAGGGAGCCGACCGTGCGCGCGAGACTGGCGTGGATGGCGGGGGTGTCATCAGCGACCAATTGGACGTCCGCCAGCACGCGCCGMACGTTATCCGTAAGCTCCGCGATGGCCCGCGGCCCCGGCAGGCGGCCTATCTCTGCCGCCACCCAGATTTCGGACGACCAACCCGGCGGGGTCTGGGCGGCCTCGGGGGCGCCCGGAATGCCCGGGATTCGGCCCGTCGGTGCGGACTGCGGCAACCCGTGCCGTACTTCCATCAACCGGCCGGTACGGGGATCCCGCCGCACCAGAAAATTGGGATGCACCAGCAACCGGATGGACTCGTTTTGGCGTGTCAGTTCCGCGGTGAGCGAATGGATCAGGTGCGGTATGGCGTCTGCAACCACCAGCAGGACGCTGGCATCGCTTTCGTTCAAGACGTCGACGACGGCCGCGCCTGCCCGGTGGCTGGCCGCCAGTTCCGCATGGCGCACGGCCCGCTGCGCCAGGTTTTCGGGACTGTAGCCTTGGAGGTCCTCCGGCGCTACGTGCTCGTAGTACTCCGCGAAGAAATGTTCATCGAGGCCGTCGAGGATGCTTGCGCGCGCATGCCCCGGATGTGCAGATTTGGGTGACATAAGCCTGCGCCTCCACTGCGCGGGACCAACCGCATGCCGCCGGCCATTCCATCCCCGCGCCTGCTTTCATCATGGCCGCGTTGAGGGGTGCAGTCCAGCCCTGGTCGCCGGGTCAGCCGGCGCTAGGCCGGACGGCCGGTGGGATCTTCCGCCGTCGGGTCTGCCAGGGCCAGGCCTCCCACGGGGCTCTCGTCCCAGTGGATGAGCCGCCATCCGGCGTCGGGATCGCCCTCCAGAGCCACAATGCCGGTGTTGGCAATGACGTGGCGGACAGCGAATTCAGGTTCCACGTTGACGGCCCGCACGCCCGCCCAGACCCTGATGGCGGCGCCATGGCTCACCACGGCCACAGCGCCGGACCCGGCCGCGGCCGCAATCCGGGCAATCGAGTCATCGAAGCGTTCAAAGAAGTCGTGGCCACTGGGTCCGGCCGGCATCCTCCGGGCCAGGTCGCCCTCGGTCCAGGCAGCGACCGTACTGAAGTAGCGCATGTGCGACTCGCGGTCGGTGAGTTTCTCGAGGGACCCTGCTTCGATTTCCCGCAGGCCCGCCAGGACCTCGATGTCGAGGCTGCGCATGGCGGCCAGCGGTTGTGCCGTGATCTGGGTGCGGATCAGGGTAGACGCGTAAAGCAGCCCGATCTCCTCATCCGCCAGCGACCTCGCCAGGGCAGCAGCCTGCCGCTCGCCGAGCTCCGTCAGCCCGGGGCCGGGGTGGGCGGTGTCCAGCTGCCCGAGCACGTTCCCGGGCGTCTGGCCGTSGCGGATGAGCAGKAGCCTCACTTGAGGTGGTCCACCAGCTTGTCCGCGATGCCCGTGTAGCGGCCGGGGGTCAGCGCCAGCAGCCGGGCTTCGGCGTCGGCGGACAGGCCCAGGCCCTGGACGAATTCCTGCATCCGGCCAGCGTCCACGCGGTGTCCGCGGGTCAGGTCCTTGAGCCTCTCGTACGGGTTGTCCATGCCCTCGACGCCGGCGATGGCCTCGGCGCGCATGACCATCTGGATGGCCTCGCCCAGGACTTCCCAGTTGGTGTCCAGATCCGCGGCCAGGACGTCCTCGGCCACCTTGAGCCGGTCCAGGCCCTTGGCGACGTTGGAGATGGCGAGCAGCGAGTGGCCGAACGCCACGCCGATGTTGCGCTGCGAGGACGAATCGGTGAGGTCGCGCTGCCAGCGTGAGGTGACCAGGGTGGAACCCAGTACGTCCAGCAGCCCCGAGGAGATCTCGAGGTTGGCCTCGGCGTTTTCGAAACGGATCGGGTTMACCTTGTGCGGCATGGTCGAGGAGCCGGTGGCGCCCGCGACYGGGATCTGCACGAAGTAGCCGATCGAGATGTAGCTCCAGATGTCAGTGCAGACGTTGTGCAGGATGCGGTTGAACCGCGCGACGTCGGCATAGAGTTCGGCCTGCCAGTCGTGGCTTTCGATCTGGGTGGTCAGCGGGTTCCAGGTCAGGCCGAGGCCCTCGACGAAGCTCTTGGCAACGTGCTCCCAGTCGGCGCCCGGGACGGAGGCGACGTGGGCGGCGTAGGTGCCGGTGGCGCCGTTGATCTTGCCGAGGTATTCAGTCCGGGCAATCCGGTCCAGCTGGCGGTTGAGGCGGTGCGCAATGACGGCCAGTTCCTTGCCCAGCGTGGTGGGCGTGGCCGGCTGGCCGTGGGTGCGGGAGAGCATCGGCACCGCGCGGTTGTCCTCGGCCATGGCGCTGATCTGGGCAACCAGGGCGCGGGCCGCGGGCAGCCAGACGTCCTCCACGGCTCCCTTGACGCCGAGGGCGTAGGACAGGTTGTTGATGTCCTCCGAGGTGCAGCCGAAGTGCACCATGGCGGTCAGGTGATCGATCCCGATGCCGGGCAGGCGGCGGCCGATGTAGTACTCCACAGCCTTGACGTCGTGCACCGTGACCGCCTCGATCTCGGCCAGTTMGGTGACTGACGCGGCGTCKAACTCCGTGACAATCGCGCGCAGCTGCTCCTGCTGGGCCGTCGTGAGCGGGCCGGCGCCGGGCAGGACGCTGTTGCTGGTCAGGTGGATCAGCCATTCGACCTCCACAGCCACGCGGTCGCGGTTCAGTGCTGCTTCGGAGAGGTAGTCCACCAGGGGCGCGACGGCGGACTGGTAGCGGCCGTCCAGCGGGCCGAGCGCGATCTGGTGGTCGGACGCGGCGAGGGCCAGGCGTCCGGACGGCGTGCGGGTATCAGCTGTGGCGGCAGTTTCAGGCATGTTCCGATTCTTTCACGAAGTGCCGCCGGGCCTTAAGCGCCCCTGTCCTTATGACATCACCGTGTGACATCGCCGGTTCGCGTAGCGCGGCGATCCGCGGCCGTTGTCCACATAGCCGGACTGTCCACATAGCCCGACGCCGCCCTTTAGCGGGTGCCGGCCGCCCGCTAGCGTCACTTCCATGACCAGCATGATGCGCCCCGGTTCGGCGGGCAGTGCGGCTATTTTTGGCGTGACGGCCGCCGACGCCGTTGAGTGCGCATCGCGCAGTTACGAAGTCCAGCAGCTCGCGGCGCGCGTGGCGCGGTGCGCCGATGAGGCCGACGCCGTGCTGGCCGCGCTGGGCCGCCTTGAACTGCAGACCTGGCAGTCGCCGGCCGGGCGAGCCTACCGGCTGACCCTGTCCCTGCAGGCTTCAGCCCTGCGCCGCAGCCGGGACGCCTTGCTGGACGCTGTGACCGTGGTGCGCCGGCACGCCCAGAACGTGACGCTGTCCTCGGGCCGGCTGGGTTCCTGATGGCCGAAGCGACACCGGCAGACTCTGGCGGGACGCCCCGGGTTTCCGCGCCGCCGTCGGACGGCAGCCTGCGGATCCGCGGCGGAATCGGAGGGTTCAGTTTCCAGTTCGAGGAGCTCCTTGCCGGCGCAGCGGCACTGGACGCGCTGGTMCGGCAGCTGCAGTCGGTTGAACTGGAGACTGACGCCGTGAAGCACGCACTCTTCCCTTTTCAGTCCGACACCTACACCAGCGGCAGCGACGCCATCATCGCGGTGGGGGAAGCTGGCCGGGATGTCGGCCGTGTCCGGTCGCAGCTGCAGCGGATCGGCGACGACGTCCGTGCCAGCCACCGGGAGTACGAGTTTGCGGAGGCCCGGAATGCCCTGCTCCTGCGGCTGGGATTCCACGGCGCCGAGTACGGTGCGGCCCCGGAGCCTTTCGCCCTCCCCGGCGTGCGCGGCGTCGTAGAGGACTGGGTCGCCACGGCGCMGCGGAATCTCGCCGCGCTGCTGGGCCTGCCCGCGCCTCTGGCCGCCGTTCTCGGAGCCCTGAGCGGACCCGCCGACGTCCGCAGCCTGGTCCGGGATGTCTCGGAGGCGCCGGGGCTCGAGTTCCTCAAGCCCCGGCCCGTCAGCATCGTGGGGCGGGAGACGTATTCCGCGGCCGTCGACCTCTCCCCGGCCGGATTGCTGCGGAGGGCCGGAACGGTGGGCGAGCAGGGCGGCCAGATCGAAGTCATCGAGGTCGACGGCGGCGCCCGGCCGGCGTGGGTGGTCATCATCCCCGGAACCCAGCTGGACGGCCCTCCGGAAGGGGCCAATCCCTTTGATCCCGCCGGAGTGGCCGAGGCCCTGGGCTACGACTCGGCCTCCACGGGTGCCGCCATCCGGGAGGCGCTCCGGCAGGCCGGAGCCGCTGCCGGCGACCAGCTCGTCGCGATCGGCTACAGCCAGGGCGGGATTCATGCGATGAATCTCAGCAGGGACCGCGCCGTCCTGGCCGACTACGATCTCAAGTTCGTGCTCACGGCGGGCTCGCCGGTGGGTGGTATCACCCCGGAACCGGGGATCCGCAGCCTCCACCTCGAACACGCGCAGGACTGGGTGCCGGGGGCGGACGGCCTGGCCAACCCGGATACCAGGGACCGGGTGACCGTGACGCTCACCAACCCGCTGGAGGTGCCGCCGCTGAATGACTTCGGCTTAGGTCCCGGGCACCGGCTGGAAAATTACGCCGACGGAGCCGAACTCATCTCGGCGAGCCTGGACAACACGCTGCGGGATTCGACGGCGGCGCTGGCCGCTGTCGTGGGAACCGGCGGGKCGGCGACGGTGACCCGCTTCTCGCTCCGGCGTCAAGCACTCCTGTCATCGCGGGGAGTGCCCATGGCTCCTGGGCCGGCTCCGGAGCAGCGGACCGGGCCGGGCGCGGCTAGCGATCGAGAGCGGGCAGGAAGCTCGCCACGAGGGACACKCCGCTGATGATGAGGGCGGCGAACACCGCAGTCCACCAGAAGCTGTCAATGGTGAAGTGAACGGTGGTGTAGCTGCTGATCCAGGAGGTCAGGTAGAGCATTCCCGCGTTGATGACCACCGTAAACAGGCCMAGGGTGAGGATGGTGATCGGAAGAGACAGGAGGCTGACGATTGGCTTGACGAAGGCATTGACCAGGCCGAAGATCAGGCCGATGAACAGGTAGCCCAGGACAATGCTGAAAATGTTGTTGTTCGCGGTGGAAATATCCAGTCCGGTGAGGATCCAGCACGCGATTGCCAGGGCCAGCCCGTTGATGATGACTCGTGCGATGAATGAGCTCATGGCCCCCATGCTGTCATACGCCCGCGGGCGGCGGCAGGGACCATATCCCCCTATTGATCCCCCTATTGCGGCAGAGACCCGAAGTAGGCTAGTTGGCATGACTTCATCAGAGAACACGGCCGGGGGCATCAAGCCCCGTCCGGTGGTAGACCTCCTTCCCCGCTACGCGGCCGGAAAACCGCCCGTCCCCGTCGAGGGCCTGGTCAGCTACAAGCTTTCCTCCAACGAAAACCCGCTGCCCCCGATCCCTGCAGTGCAGCAGGCCATCGCGGCGCAGACCGACTTCAACCGCTATCCCGATCCGCTCAGCAGCAAGCTGCGCGCATCGCTCGCCGGCTTCCTGGACGTTCCCGCCGAGGACATCGTCACGGGTGCCGGCAGCCTGGGCGCCCTGAATCAGTTGCTGACCACCTTCGCCGGCCAAAACGACGACGGCAAGGCCGACGAAGTCATCTACGCCTGGCGCTCGTTCGAGGCCTACCCGATCTGCGTCGGGCTGGCCGGCGCCGAGAGCGTAAGGATCCCGCTGACCGCGGACGGACGGCATGACCTCGACGCCATGGCGGCCGCGGTCACCGCGCGGACCCGGATGATCCTGCTGTGCACGCCCAATAACCCGACCGGACCCATCCTGACCACCGAGGAGACGGAGCGCTTCATTAATGCCGTGCCCTCGGACGTCGTGGTGGTCATCGACGAGGCCTACCAGGAATTCGTGCGCGCCGCCGATGCTGTGGACGGCATTGCCATGTACCGCAAGTACCCCAACGTCGTCGTCCTACGGACGTTCTCGAAGGCTCACGGACTCGCCGGGCTCCGCGTGGGCTACAGCGTCTCCCGTCCCGAACTGACGCAGCACCTGCGGGTTGCCGCCACACCCTTCGCGGTGTCCCAGATCGCGGAAATCGCCGCCGTCACGTCGCTCGAGCACTTCGCCGACGTTGTAGAAAGGGTACAAAGCCTGGTTGATGAGCGGGATCGGGTCACCGCCGGACTGCGCGAACTCGGGTGGTTCGTTCCGGACGCGCAGGGCAACTTTGTCTGGCTCAACCTGGGCGCAAACAGCGCGGAATTCGCCGCCCTGGCAGCGGAACGGGCGCTTTCCGTGCGGGCCTTCGGCGACGAGGGGGTCCGGGTCAGCATCGGAGAAACGGAAGCTAACACCCGGTTCCTTGAACTCTGTGCAATCTATACAAAACCACCACGGCGTTCCTAGCGCTTAACATGACGCGTTGTGGCCGCCCCGTGCGGATAAAGTAAGGACGAGTAAGCCAATATATATGCCCAATTCGGAATGTATTCCCAGTTCGGCATATATCCCAGCGATTGCGGCGCATTCGGATGCGGCAAGCAAGGAGACGGTATGGGCGCCACACATCTGCCCTCTACCGAGTTCGACGGAACCGACATGGATGACCAGCTCGAGGCGGAAGCCGAGGCCCAACTGGGCGCCCCGGCCGAGCCGATGGTGCAGCTGCTAGGCCCGGACGGCACCCTGGGCTCGGACMCGGTTTTCTCAAAGTACGCCGAGAAGCTCGATCCCGAGACCCTGCGCGGCTTCTACGCCGACATGTCGAAGATCCGACGCTTCGATGTGGAAGCCACCGCCCTGCAGCGGCAAGGCCAGCTGGCTCTGTGGGTCCCGCTCACCGGGCAGGAAGCCGCCCAGATCGGCTCCGGCCGGGCCAGCCAGCCGCAGGACTACATCTTCCCGACCTACCGCGAACACGGTGTGGCCCTGACGCGCAATGTGGACCTGGCCGAGCTGCTGCGACAGTTCCGCGGCGTCTCCAACGGCGGCTGGAATCCCAAGGACACGAACTTCCACCTCTACACGCTGGTCCTGGCCGCCCAGACGCCGCACGCCGTCGGCTATGCCATGGGCATCCAGYGGGACCAGAGGCTGGCGGCCGCCAACGCCGTCGCCAGCGGGGAAGCGGGACAGCCCGCGGAGCCCAAGGCCGCCGTCATGGTGTACTTCGGCGACGGCGCCAGTTCAGAGGGCGACGTCCATGAATCCATGGTGTTCGCCTCGTCCTACCAGGCGCCCGTGGTCTTCTTCTGCCAGAACAACCACTGGGCGATCTCGGTGCCGAGCTCCGTGCAGACCCGCGTCCCGCTGGCCAACCGCGCCAAGGGTTACGGCTTCCCGGGCATCCGGGTGGACGGCAATGACGTCATTGCCGTCCACGCCGTCACGGAGTGGGMGCTGGAGCAGGCCCGCGAAGGCAACGGACCCGTGCTGATCGAAGCGTTCACCTACAGGGTGGGGGCGCACACCACCGCCGATGACCCCACCAAGTACCGCGGATCCGCCGAAGAAAGCCTCTGGCGGGCCAAGGATCCGCTTGACCTGCTGGAGAAGTACCTCCGGGCCGAGGGCCTCGCGGACGATGCCTTCTTCGAACAGGTCAGGGCCGACGGCGACGAACTCGCCGCCTACGTCCGCAAGACCACCCACGACCTGGAAACCCCGGACATCCGGACTGCCTTCGCCAACACGTATGTGGAAGCCCACCCGCTGGTGGCCGAAGAGCTGGCCTGGTTCGAGGAGTACAGCGCAGGGTTTGCCGACGAGGAACCTGCAAACGCTGACCAGACAGACGAGGCGGCCCGCTGATGACCACCATCACCATTGCGAAGGCCATCAATGAAGGCCTGCGGGCCACGCTGACCAACAACCCCCGCTCGCTGCTGATGGGCGAGGACATCGGGGCCCTCGGCGGCGTCTACCGGGTCACCGACGGACTGATCGGCGAGTTCGGCAGCGACCGTGTGGTGGATACCCCGCTGGCGGAATCCGGCATTATCGGCACCGCGATCGGGCTCTCCCTGCGCGGTTACCAGCCCGTTTGCKAGATTCAGTTCGACGGTTTCGTGTTCCCGGGCTTCAACCAGATCACCACCCAGCTGGCCAAGATGCACTCGCGCAGCAATGGCAACCTGACAGTTCCGGTCGTGGTCCGGATCCCGTACGGCGGCGGCATCGGCTCGATCGAGCACCACTCCGAATCGCCGGAGGCGCTGTTCGCCCACACGGCCGGCCTGCGCATCATCACGCCGTCCAATCCGCACGATGCCTTCTGGATGATTCAGCAGGCCGTCGAATGCCAGGATCCTGTGATCGTTTTCGAGCCGAAGCGCCGCTACTGGCTCAAGGGCGAGGTGGACACCGAGAACCCCGGCGCATCCGCGGACCCCTTCAAGGCGCACGTGCTGCGGGAGGGAACCGACGCCACGATCGTCGTTTACGGCCCGCTGGTGCCCGTGGCCCTCGCGGCGGCCGAAGCCGCGGCCGAGGACGGCCACAGCGTCGAAGTGATCGACCTCCGTTCCATCTCTCCGATCGACTTTGACGCCGTCACGGCCTCGGTCCAGAAGACCGGCCGGCTGATCGTGGCCCACGAGGCCCCCACCTTCGGCGGCATCGGCGGCGAAATCGCGGCCCGGATCAGCGAGCGTGCCTTCCACTCGCTTGAAGCCCCTGTGATCCGGGTCGGCGGTTTCCACATGCCCTATCCCGTGGCCAAGGTCGAAGAAGACTATCTGCCGGACATTGACCGCATCCTTGAGGCGCTGGACCGCGCCCTCGCGTACTAACGAGGACCAATGACGCTTAACAAGTTCAACCTCCCGGACGTCGGCGAAGGGCTGACCGAGTCCGAAATCGTCGACTGGAAGGTCAAAGCCGGCGACACAGTGGCCATCAACGACGTCCTGTGCGAGATCGAGACGGCCAAGTCCCTCGTGGAACTGCCCTCACCGTTCGCTGGGACCGTCACCGAGCTGCTGGTTCCCGAGGGCGTCACGGTGGAGGTCGGCACGCCGATCATCAGCGTGAGTGACGACGTCGCGGCCCCGGCAGCTGCGGCACCGGCACCGGCCGCTCCCGCACCTGCTGCACCGATGCCTGCTGGCGCAGCGCCGATGTACGGAAAGCTGCCTGCCGACGGGTCCGACGCCGGCGAGACGTCCGGACGCCCGGCCGGCGGCCCGCTGGTCGGTTCCGGTCCCAAGGCCGACGCCGTCAAGCGCCGGCGGCGGATTTCGGCCCCGGCGGCTGCTCCGGCCACAGGCCGCGCGACGCCGGCGGCCGCGGCAGCCACCGGTCCTTCCGCCACGGTGGCGGAGCGGGTGGGCGTAGAGACCCACGACATCTGGATCAACCCGGACACCGTCGGCCGAACGGCTGACGAAGCCGCCGGCCCCGCCGGCGCCATCGACCCGCGTCCCACGTTCAGCGGTGCCATCAGCGGCCTGGTCGGCAAGGTGCTGGCCAAGCCGCCCGTCCGCAAGATCGCCCGGGATCTCGGGATCAACCTGGCCGACGTCGTGCCCACCGGCGCCCGCGGTGAAGTGACCCGTGAGGACCTMGTGAGCTACCAGGCCCAACGTGACGCMGAGGTGGACAAGGCGGACTCGTTCTKGGGCAAGTCCGGCCGCCCGCAGGACCAGCGGATCGAGCGGATCCCGGTCAAGGGCGTCCGCAAAGCCACCGCAAAGGCCATGGTCGAATCGGCCTTTGCGGCGCCTCACGTCAGCATCTTTGTCGACGTCGACGCCAGCCGCACCATGGAATTCGTGAAGCGGTTGAAGGCCTCCCGTGATTTCGAAGGCATCAAGGTCTCCCCGCTGCTGATCCTCGCCAAGGCGGTCATTTGGGCCGCGGCCCGGAACCCGAGCGTCAACGCCACCTGGGTGGACAACCCCGACGGCAGCGACTCTGCGGAGATCCACGTCAAGCACTTCATGAACCTCGGCATCGCGGCGGCCACCCCCCGCGGACTGATGGTGCCGAACATCAAGAACGCCCAGGATCTTTCGCTCAAGCAGCTGGCTCTGGCCCTGAACGAGCTCGCCACCACGGCGCGGGCCGGCAAGACCCAGCCCGCCCAGATGCAGGGCGGCACGCTCACCGTGACCAACATCGGCGCCCTCGGAATCGATACCGGCACGCCGATCATCAACCCGGGCGAGGTCGCGATCGTGGCGTTCGGCACCATCAAGCAGAAGCCCTGGGTCCTGGACGGGGAAGTCATTCCGCGCTGGATCACTACCCTCGGTGGCTCCTTTGACCACCGCGTGGTGGACGGGGACCTTTCGGCCCGTTTCATGGCCGACGTCGCCGCCATACTGGAAGAGCCGGCACTGCTGCTGGACTAGCCCCCGGAACTGCTGCCGGACCAGGGCCAACAGAAAACGGAACCCCGCCGCTGAATGCTTCAGCGGCGGGGTTCCGTCAGTGTCAGGGCGTGTCAGGGTCAGGCCACGCGGCGCCGGGGTGCCTCAGTTGCCCGAGTATGCCGTCAGAACCTGTGCCAGGGCAGGATCGCCGCTGATGCCGGCGAGGGCGGCCGAGGCGGCAAACATCAGTCCGGCGAGTCCCAGGCTGCACGCGCTGGCCCCTGCGAGGAACTTCCAGTCCTCGCGGAGCACGCTCCGCACGGTGTCCGGCATGCGCAGTCCCGGGGCTATCAGGTTGGGGGCGCTGTCCGTTGATCCGTCGTCCAGAAAGGCGACAACGCGGCCTGCGCCGCGGTCCACCCGCATGGTGCTGATGTGGTTGCCGTGGCGGGCCAGCAGGATGTCGTGGCCAACCAGCTGGCGGCGCTGAAGAGTGATCATGGGGTCCCCTTGGTAGGTGGATTCTCGGATGTCCGCACCATCGCAGGGCACTTCCCATTTTACCGAGCCAGGCCTGCCCGGACGGGCCGCGGGGCGGTGAGGCTGCCCACGGGAGGGGGTGATCCTCATCAACTCCGACCACAGTCAAGTCCGGTCACAGTCAGGTCCGTGCCGTCCTGTCCGCCGGGCGCACCGCGGCACTAGAGTGACACCAGCCGCCGCCAGCCCGGCGGACGCGGATCAAAGGAGATGTTGCGTGTTTTCAAGCCCGTACCCCGACGTCGATGTTCCCAACCTCGGTATCTACGACTACCTCTTCGGCGACCTGGCCGAAGAAGACCTGGACCGGGTCGCCGTCGTCKACGGCGCCAGCGGTGCGGAAACCACCTACCGTACGCTCCGCGGCCAGATCGATGCCCTCGCCGGTGCCGTTGCCGCCCAAGGACTCGGCGTGCACGGCGTGGCAGCCGTCCTGTGTCCGAACATTCCCGCGTTTGCCACTGTCTTCCACGGCCTGCTGCGGGCGGGCGCCACGGTCACCACGATCAACTCCCTGTACACGGCGGAGGACATCGCCAACCAGCTCAGCGACGCCGGCGCGGGCTGGCTTTTCACCGTCTCGGCGCTGCTGCCGGCCGCCCGGGAGGCCGCCGAAAGGACCGGGATCCCTGCCGCGCGGCTCGTGGTGATCGACGGCGCCGACGGCCACCCCTCCCTCGCTGACCTCCTCGGCGCCGGGGCGCCGGCGCCCCACGTTTCGTTCGATCCCGCCACCCACGTGGCCGTGCTGCCGTACTCCTCCGGCACCACGGGCCGGCCCAAGGGCGTCATGCTCAGCCACCGGAATCTGGTCGCCAATGTGGAACAGTCCCGGGGACTGCTCGACGTCGGCCCCGAGGACCGCGTCCTGGCGCTGCTCCCGTTCTTCCATATCTACGGACTCACGGTCCTGTTGAACATCGCCCTGCGCCAGCGGGCCCGGCTCGTGACCATGCCCCGGTTCGATCTGCCCGAGTTCCTGCGGATCATCCAGGATCACCGGTGCACCTACCTGTTCATCGCCCCGCCGGTGGCCGTGGCGCTGTCCAAGCACCCGCTGGTTGCCGAGTACGACCTCAGTTCGGTCCACACCACGCTCTCCGGGGCGGCACCCCTGGACGGGGAGCTCGGTACCCGACTCGCGGAGCGCCTGGGATGCCGCGTGCTGCAGGGGTACGGCATGACCGAGATGAGCCCGGTGTCGCACCTCATTCCGCGCGACGGCGTTGATGTTCCCGTCAGCTCGGTGGGGTACACGGTGCCCAACATGCAGTGCCGGCTCGTGGATCCGGCCACGGGGGAGGAGATTCCGGTTCCCGCGGAAGGAACCAGCGCGCCGGGACACCTGCTGTGCCGCGGACCGAATGTCATGCTCGGTTACCTCAACCGGCCGGAGGAAACCGCGGACACCCTGGATGCGGACGGCTTCCTGCACACCGGGGACATCGCGACGGTGCGGACGGACGGCGTCGTGACGATCGTGGACCGGCTCAAGGAACTCATCAAGTACAAGGGCTACCAGATCGCTCCGGCGGAGCTGGAGGCGCTGCTCCTGACCCACCCCGGGATTGCCGACTCCGCGGTGATCGGAGCCCCCGACGCCGATGGCCAGGAAGTGCCCATGGCGTTTGTGGTGCGCCAGCCCGGACCGGACGGCGCCGCCTTGGATGAAGACGCCGTCATGGCCTTCGTGGCGGCCAAGGTGGCGCCGTTCAAGAAGGTCCGGCGGGTGGAGTTCATCGAGGCCGTGCCGAAGTCGTCGTCAGGAAAAATCCTGCGCCGGATGCTCAAGACCGCGGCACCGGCCGCGGGGGCAGCAGAGCAGTAGGGCCTAGCCGACGTCGGTCTTGGCGATGTAGACGTCGCAGGGGGCGTTGTGGGCCACGCTGTTCGCAACGCTCCCCAGCACCCGGCCGATTCCGCTCATGCGCCGGTTGCCGACCACAATCATCCGGGCGCCGGTCCGTTCGGCTTCGTTGATGAGGGCCTCCGCGGGTTTGCCCGGGGCAGCGGCGTAGGAAACATCGGTGCCGGGGCGGCGCAGGCCGTCCGCGACCGTGCGGGCGACCTTCTCCGCGTTGCCGGCGTCGGAAATGATMCACGTGTCGCCGCCGCTGCTGATGACCTCGGTCCTGTCGMTGTCGAAGGCACTGACMACGTGAAGGGTCGCCCCCATGGACGCTGCGAGGTCACGTGCAGTCTGCGCCGCCCGCAATGCAGTCTCACTGCCGTCGACGCCGACAACGATAATTCCGGTCATGGCTTCAGCTCCTCTACAGCTTCGCGCAGGACCGGCGCGAGACGCCGCACGCCCTCACGGATGGACTCGGGCGGCACAGCGCTGAACGCCAGCCGGATCTTGTTGGACGGGTCGTCCGAATGCGTAAATGCCGCCCCCGGGATGAACACAACGCCGGCGTCGATCGCCTTCCTCAGCAACGGGTAGGTGTCCACGCCGTCGGGCAGCGTGACCCACACGAAGAAGCCGCCGTCGGGGCGCGTCCAGCTCAGCCCGTCCGGCATGAATTCTGCCAGGGCGGCAAGCATTGCCTCGCAGCGTTCCTGGTACAGCCCCCGGTAAGTCTCGATCTGGCCGCGCCAGTCGTAATCGCGCAGATAGGCCGAGACCAGCATCTGGTTGAACGTCGGCGGGCACAAGGTGACGGCCTCCGAAGCCAGGTAATAGCGGCGCTGCAGGTGGGCAGGGACCAACGCCCAGCCGATCCTTAGACCGGGTGCGAAGATCTTCGAGAAGGACCCCATGTAGATGACGTCGTCGGGGTTGGCTGCCCGCAACGGGATCAGTGGCTTGCCGTCGAAGCGGAGCAGACCGTAGGGATTGTCTTCCAGCACCAAGATATTCGCGCGGCGGCATATATCGACCACTGATTGCCGGCGTTCCGGGGACAGTGTGATGCYGGACGGGTTGTTGAAGCTGGGGATGGTGTAGAGGAACTTGACATTCTTCCCCGCGGTCTGGAGGGCGGCGATCTTCGCCTCCAGCAGGTCCGGGACGATGCCGTCCCCGTCCATCGGCACGGTTTCGACCTCCACCTGGTAGGCCTCGAAGGTGTTGAGGGCGCCCACGTAGGTGGGGTCTTCCACGAGGACCACGTCGCCCGGGTTGCAGAAGACCTTGGTGGCTACATCCTGCGCGGACTGGGAACCCGCGGTAATGACGATGTTCGCAGGATCGGCGTCGAGGATCCCCTCTGCTGCCATGACCTCGCAGACCTGGGTGCGGAGTTCCTCGGTGCCCTGGCCGCCGCCGTACTGCAGGGCGGTCATGCCCTGCTCGGCGATGATTTTCGCGGCTGTCTGGCCGAGGCGCTCCAGCGGCAGAGACTGCAGGTATGGGCTTCCCCCGGCCAGGGACACCAGGCCCGGGCGCATCGAGATGTCGAAAACATCCCGCACGGCCGACTGTTTGATATTTGCTGCGCGCTCCGAGAACAGGATCTCGTGGCGGTGGGCGGACGTAGCCGCACGTTMGATTGCGTCAATGGCCTCGGCCGGAAGTACTGCTGCGGCGGCATCAAGTGTTTCGTGGGTCACAGTCCCAAGGATACTACCCATGTTGCCTGGGGGGAAACGATTGTTTTCAAGGGGGCCCGTGCCGGGCGCCATGCGACGGCATCTGCCGGCTGGCCGGAAAGCGCAGGGCCCCCGGCAGCCGCGGCTGCCGGGGGCTCAAGGGAGCAGGAGCTGGGCGGGCTACGCCGCTTCCGGGGTGCGTGCTTCGGCCAGCGCGTCGAACACGCCCTTGATCTGCTCKACAACTTCGGCGTCGTCCTTCGGGTGAACTTCGGCAAAGCGGACCATCGAGCCGGGGACTGCCATCTTGACGTTTTCGAGGACCTGGGCGCCGGCGATGCCGACGGCCTTGCGGGCCTCGTCCTGGGCCCAGACACCGCCGAACTGGCCGAAGGCGGTGCCGACGACGGCGGTGGGCTTGCCGGCGAGGGCGCCGGCGCCGAACGGGCGGGACAGCCAGTCAATGGCGTTCTTCAGGGAGGCCGGGACCGTGCCGTTGTGCTCCGGCGTGACCAGCAGGAGGGTGTCGGCGTCGTTGGCTGCTGCGCGCAGGGCGGCCGCCGCTGCGGGCACCTGGCCTTCGACGTCGATGTCCTCGTTGTAGAACGGGATGTTGCMGAGGCTCTCGTGAATGACGACGTCCACCTGCTCCGGCGCGTTGAGCTGGATGGCCTCGGCCAGCTGCTGGTTGGTGGAGCCGGCGCGCAGGCTGCCGACKAGGGTGAGGACGGTCTTCTTGGACATGTGTACTCCTATGCGTCACGCCGCGGGACGGTTCCGGCGGCTGGCTGGTCGTGAGGCTTTGAGGCCTTCACCCATGCTAAACGGACCGTGGTCCGGTTATATTCCCAGGCGCTAGAATCAGCGGTGTGAGCCTCATCCCCATCCGTCCCGGTGCCCAGTCCGGGGKAGGGCGCGCCCCCGGGCCCGCCGCAGAGTCCGAGCGCCGTGATGCGGCGCGCAACAGGGAGCTCCTGCTCTGCGCGGCCCGGGAAATCGTTGAGGAATCCGGCGCCGACGCCCTCACCATGGACCGGCTGGCCCAGCRCGCCGGCGTTGGCAAGGGAACAGTCTTCCGGCGGTTCGGCAGCCGTGCCGGGCTGATGATGGCGCTCCTGAGCGGTGCCGAGGCCGAGTTCCAGGGCCGGTTCATGTTCGGCCCGCCTCCGGTCGGCCCCGGCGCGCCGCCCCTGGAGCGCCTGATCGCCGTCGGGGCTGCGCGCATATCCTGGATCCTGGAATTCGGGGAGCTGGCCCGGGCCGCCGACGCCTCGGTCTACAACAGGTTCGATGTCCCGCCGGCCGTCCTCTGGCACCGCCACCTCGAGATGCTGTTGCGCGAAGCCGGCGTGACGGCGGACCCGTGGCTCATGGCGTCGGCCCTGGGCGCTGCGCTGGAGCCGGAACTGCTGCTGCACGCTGTCGGCGTGCACGGGATTGCGCCCGAGCGGCTCGCGGAAACGTGGCGGGAACTCGTCACGCGCGTAGTGGGTGGCGGCTAGCGGCCGGAGCGGTAGCCTAGGCACCATGAGCAACGATTCAGCCCGGCCCATCCGCACCGGCGTCGCCGGGTTCGGCCTCTCGGGCAGCGTTTTCCATGCCCCGTTCCTTGCCGCGAACCCCGCCTTCTCGCTGGATGTMATCTCCACGTCCGACGCCGGCCGGAAGTCTGCCGCCGCCGCCAGCTACCCGGCGGCCAGGATCGTCGACACCCCGGCCGACATCCTGGAGCTCGCCGGCGAGCTGGACCTGCTGGTGCTCGGCACGCCGCCGGCCACCCATTACCCGCTCGCAAAGGCGGCGCTGGAAGCCGGCCTCGACGTCGTCGTCGACAAGCCGTTCGCGGTGCGCAGTGCAGAAGGACAGGAACTCATCGACCTCGCCGAGCGGCGGGGCCGGGTGCTCACCGTTTTCCAGAACCGGCGCTGGGACGGCGACTTCCTGACGGTCAAAGGACTCATAGACACGGGAGTCCTCGGCACAGTGACCCGGTTTGAGTCCCGCTTTGAGCGGTGGTCGCCCGACGTCTCAAAAGCGTGGAAGGCGGCCGCGACCCCGGACGACGGCGGCGGGGTACTCTTCGACCTCGGCACCCACCTGCTGGACCAAGCGGTGCAGCTCTTCGGCCCGGCGACGGTGACGCACGCGGAACTGGAGGTCCGGCGGCCGGGCGAGAAGGCTGACGACGACGTCTTCGTGGCCCTGCGGCACGGGTCAGGGGTGATCAGCCATCTGTGGATGAACATGCTCTGTGCACAGCAGGGTCCGCGCTATCGCGTGCTGGGCAGCACTGGAGGTTTCTCCAAGCACGGCGTGGACCCGCAGGAGCCCTACATTGTGGCCGGCGGCAGTCCGCTGGACGCCGACTACGGCGTCGAGGACCCGGGCTGGGCCGGGCTGCTGGGACGCGACGGGCACCTGGACCGGCTACCCAGCGAACGCGGCGCATACCCCGAGTTCTACCGGATCCTGGCGGCGAAGATCGCTGACGGCGGGGCGGCCTCGGCGCTGCCCGTCCCTGTCGACCCCGCCGGTCCCGTCGAGGTGCTGCGGCTCATCGAGCAGGCCCGGGCTTTGGCCTGACAGGTTTCGCTGACCGGACTTAAAGAGCAATCGACTGCTCCGCAACTGCCGTTTTGGGGGTCCAAGAGGGCGGTTACGGAGCAGCCGATACGGTGATGCTTACGCGGAGACCAGCTGGTGCCAGTCGGCGACGACGGGCAGGTTGTGTGCCTCGGAGACGGAGTGGTGGGCAACCTTGCCCGCGGCGATGTTCAGGCCGGCGGCGAGGGCGGCGTCACGCTCGAAGGCAGCCTTGACGCCCAGGTTGGCCAGGGCCACGGCGTAGCGCAGGGTGACGTTGGTCAGCGCGTAGGTGGAKGTGTTCGGGACGGCGCCGGGCATGTTGGCCACGCAGTAGAAGATCGTGTTGTGGACCTTGTACGTCGGTTCCTGGTGTGTGGTGGGGTGGGTGTCCTCGAAGCAGCCGCCCTGGTCCACGGCGATGTCCACCAGCACGGAGCCGGGCTTCATCCGGGACACGAGTTCGTTGGTGACGAGCTTGKGGGCCTTGGCGCCCGGGATCAGGACGGACCCGATCACGAGGTCGGCGTCCACCACGGACTTCTCGATTTCGTAGGAGTTGGACGCGACCGTCTTCAGGCCGCCCTGGTACTGGGCATCGAGCTCGCGCAGACGGTTGATGTTGATGTCCAGGATGGTGACGTCGGCGCCGAGGCCCAGGGCCATGGCGGCAGCGTTCGTGCCGGCAACGCCGGCGCCCAGGACAACCACCTTGGCCGGGCGGACACCGGGGACGCCGCCGAGCAGCACGCCCTTGCCGCCGGCCGGAGCCATCAGGGAGGTCGCGCCGACCTGCACGGACAGGCGTCCCGCAACCTCGGACATCGGGGCCAGCAGCGGCAGGGACCGGCCTTCCTGGACKGTCTCGTAGGCGATCGCGGTGACGCCGGAGTTGATCAGTTCCTGGGTCAGTTCCGGCTCGGCGGCCAGGTGCAGGTAGGTGAAGAGGATCAGGCCCTTGCGGAAGCGGTGGTATTCGGCCTTGACCGGTTCCTTGACCTTCATGACCATGTCGGCGCGGGCCCAGACGTCGTCGGCTTCGGCGACGATCTCGGCGCCGGCGATCGCGTATTCCTCGTCAGTGATGCCGGAGCCCAGGCCGGCGCCGCGCTCTACGAGGACAACGTGGCCGTGGGTGCGGAATTCGTGAACGCCCGCTGCCGTGATGGCGACGCGGAATTCGTTGTTCTTGATCTCTTTGGKGACACCGATGATCATTTTTTTGCTCCAGTAGTGGCGGCCTCGCGGGCCTGGATGAGCGGGGGATTTCGTACTTCCAGAATAGATCCCGCTGTGAGGCAGGCGACAGGAGTGGCCGGTCGGCCCAAGCCATCGGCCCCGTCTTTCCGGGGTTTTTCGAATCCAGTGGTAGACATTTGTCGAGATAGCGGGCGTCAGGTGTCGGCTCGTGTCCGTTCGCGGCCGCATTCGCAGTGCGGCCGTCCGGCGCAGTAGTCTGGCAGCATGCAGCAGCAGGACGTGGAGCAGCTCGTGGAGCAGGTGGCGCAGCGGCTGGGCCGCGGTCTCTCGCTTGAGGACCTCGACGGTTTGCTCCTCGCTTACAGTTCCAACCAGTCGCATGCGGACCGTGTCCGGGTGAACTTCCTGCTCAGCAAGCGCGTCCCGGTGGAAGTCAGCGCGTGGCAGCTTTCCCACGGGATCGCGACGGCGGTCCGGCCGGTGGTCGTGCCGGCCAACGCGGACCTCGGCATGCTGGGCCGGGTGTGCGTGCCGCTGCTGGTGCGCGGCTTCCGGGTGGGGTACCTGTGGGTCCAGCTTGATCCCGAGGAACCCAGCGCCGCAACCGTCCTCGCCCAGCTGCCGGACGTGGCGCGGGAGCTGGAACAGCTATCCTCCCTGCTGCTGGATTCCAACACCGCAGAGTCCGAGTTCCGCCACCGCCGCGAACAGGAATTTCTGGCCGCCTGCGTCGGCGAGGCCAACGCGKCCGCGGCTGTGGCKGGCTGGAAAGAGGTCCAGGGCAAGGGGCCATGGCAGCTGGTGACTGTCMTGGACGCCGACGGCTGGGCCGGGGGGTCGGACCCCATCGCGGACACGCTCATCCACCGCTCCGCGGCACTGCAGGCCACCATCGGCGTCGACGCCGCCTTGTTCAGTGCCGGCACCGAAACCCACGCCGTGGTGCTCTTCAAGGAATCCACCGGACGGGCTGACCACGCCCAGGTCCTGGTCCACTACCAGCTGGAACTCGCCAAACGCTCGGGGCGGACGGTCCGGCGGATCATCCTGGGCACCAGCGAGGGGTTCGCCAAGCCGCGCGAACTCGCCGATGCCTACCGGCAATCTCGGCAGGCGGCCCAGGCGGCGGCGGTGGATCCCCAGCTGGGGGAGCTTGTCGACTGCCGGGCCACCGGCGTCTACCAGCTCCTGGCATCAGCCGGCGGAGGCGCGGGCGCCTGGGCGGACGCGGGATCCGTGTATTTCCGCATCCTCGAAGACCATGACCGGAACCACGAGCTGCTTCCCGTCCTGGAGCTGTTCTATGACAACGACGGCTCGGTCCAGGAAGTCGCGACCAAGCTGCACCTCCACCGGAGCAGCATCTACAACCGGCTGGGCCGGATCCGGCAGCTGCTGGGCGTGGACCCGCTGAAGGGAATGGTGCGGCTGGAGCTTCACGCCGCGMTCAAGGCTCGGCGCTGGGCCGGCCGGCCCCGGATTTAGCCCTCGCGGTTCGACGMGTCGGCGTCGAGAACCAGTCMGGCGTCCGGGCCGGCAACGCCGGYGTCCGGCCCGGGCTGGCGGGCGGCGCTCCGACGTCGGGATATCCGGCTATCCACCCAKAGGGACACGGCAACKAACGCGACGCCGCTGGCCATATAGCTGGCGGTGTTGTTCAGGCCCATCGCGGTTCCGACGAAGCCGGCGAGCAGCATGGCGGCGATGCCTGCCACGATGTGCCATCCTCTGAATTTACMCACAATTCAAGAGTAACCCGCGGCCTTTCTGTGTTTCGGCGACGGAGTGTGATCGTTGCTTGATCCTTATCACTGCTTCATGAATCGCCTGTTTATGAAGCAACTGGGCCGTCATCCTGGCCGGGCAGGGTACCTGCGCCCGTACTATTCTTCTTCTGCGTTTCGAGCCAGGCCATGATGTCGGCCAGCCGGATCCGCCGGTGCGTTCCGCGGTACTCCACCGGAATCTCGCCGCGATCGGTCATGTTCCGCAGATACGTGTGCGAGATCCCCGCCAGCTCCGCGGCCCGCGACGTCGTCAGCATCTCCTCGACGCTGCTGACCGTGACGGCCTCGCCGCGGCTGAAGCGGCCCAGCATATCGACGACGGCGTCCCTCGCCGCGGGCGGGAGGCGGTGGACGGTGCCGTCCACGAACACCGTGATGTCGTGGCTGCCGTCGAGGGCGTACTTGAGTTTATCGGCGTCCTCGGCCGGAAGGCYGACCGTCACCCGGGGAGCTATCAGTGCCATGAGTGCATCCTAGCGGCTGCATTCTGGCGGCTGGATCCGCTGGCGGGGACGCCGGCGGATCCAGCCGTTGGAGCTTCGTCTGTTACAGCCCGAGATCCTCCAGGACCGGCAGCTTGGCACGGACCCAGGCCCGGGCCTCCGTTGCGCTCGGCGCGGACAGGGCCAGCTTGGCCAGCTCCTGGGCTTCGGCCAGGGTGACGGTCTTCAGTACGGCGGCGACGGCCGCGATGGAGCGCGCCGTCATGGACAGTGTGGTGACGCCCAGGCCCGTGAGGACGACGGCGAGGGCCGGGTCCGCAGCGGCMTCGCCGCACACGCCCACGGGCTTGTCGTGGCCCTCGGCCCGTGAGCCCTCCACAGTCAGGCCCACGAGCCGCAGCACGGCCGGCTGCCAGGGCGTGTTGAGGGCGGCCAGCGGGCCGAGCTGGCGGTCCGCGGCCATGGCGTACTGGGTGAGGTCKTTGGTGCCCAGGCTCGCGAAGCCGACCTCGCGGAGGATGGCCTCGGCGGTGAGCGCCGCGGACGGGACCTCCACCATGACGCCGGGGGTCTTGATCCCCGCCGCGGCACACAGCGAGGCGAAGCGGGCCGCCTCCTCCGCGGTGGAAATCATCGGGGCCATCACCCAGACGTCGGCTTCGGAGGACTGTTCGGCCAAGGCGATCGCCTGCAGCTGGCGCTCCAGGACCCCCGGCGTGGTGAAGTCGGTCCGGTAGCCGCGGACACCCAGGGCCGGGTTGGGCTCGGTGGCGTCGGTCAGGAACGGCAGCGGCTTGTCAGCGCCGGCATCGAGCGTGCGGAGCACCACTTTCTTGCCCGGGAAGGCATCGAAGACGCCCTTGTAGGCAGCGGCCTGCTCCTCCACGGTCGGTTCGGTGTCCCTTTCGAGGAAGCAGAACTCGGTCCGGAACAGGCCCACGCCCTGGGCGTTGAGCCCGGCCGCGGCTACGGCGTCTTTGGCGCCCCCGACGTTGGCCAGAAGCGGGACCAAGTGACCGTCCGCCGTCGTGCCCGTCCCGTCAAAGGCGGCCAGCAGCGACGCGGTCGCGGCCCAGTGGGCCGCGGCGGCGCGCTGACTCTCCCCGGGCTCCGCGGTGATGAGCCCGGCCGCGCCGTCCACGTACACCTCGGTGCCGTCGGCGAGCTCATCGACTCCGGTGGCGGCCACGACGGCGGGAAGGCCCAGCGAGCGGGCAATGATCGCGGTGTGGGACTGCGGACCGCCGCCGGCGGTGACCAAGGCCAGGATCTTCTCCGGATCCAGGGTGGCGGTGTCGGCCGGGGCCAGGTCCTCGGCGATGAGGATGAAGGGAGTGGCAGACACGGGAATGCCTGGCGCGGGCACTCCGCGCAGTTCTGCCACGATCCGGGACCGGACATCCAGGACGTCGGTGGCGCGCTCGGCCATGTAGCCGCCCAGGTTGTGCAGCATTTCCGAGACGGAGGCGCCGGCTTCCCAGATCGCCCGCTGCCCCGACGTGCCGCGGCCGATCAGCTTGGTGGCGGATTTGAGCAGCATGGTGTCGGTGGCCATGAGGGCCGTGGCCTCGAGCACAGCCTTGCCGTCGCCGGTGACGGTCTCGGCGCGGGCCTTGAGCTCGTCGTGGACCGCCTTGGCCGCGGCCTTCAGTGCCGCCGTCGCCTCTTCGGCCGTGACGCCGGCGGGCAGCTGCTCTCCGGCGGGCGGTTCGCTGATCGGTTTGGGCATCTGGCGGACGGTGCCGATGATGCGGCCGGGGMTAACGCCTACTCCTGGGAAGTTCTGCACTGAAGGTCCTCATTCTCTGTCGTAGGCCAATGGCCACTAAGCCGGTAAACCAGGTGCCGCCGCTGATCCTGCTGATCATTCATGCCTGCGGCTGACGGCTACGTCAGCGGCGGATCACGGCACCTGCAAAAATTGTATGTGATGTAGTTCATATAGCGTTGCTATAGGTGCTAGGGTAGCGGTTATGAGTATCGATGGCCAGCTACCACCCAAAGCCCGGCTGCTGCGTGCGGCCGCCGAGCTGCTGGCCAACTCCGGCGGGTCCGCGGTCTCGACCCGCCAGATCACCCAATTGGCCGGTGTCACGGCACCGACCCTGTACCACCACTTTGGCGACAAGGAAGGGCTGTTTGACGCCGTCGTCGCAGCAGGTTTTGACGAATATGTCGCAGGCGAACGCGACTTCGCGCCCTCTGGCCAGCCGCTGGAGGACATCCGGAGGATGTGGGACAACCACGTGCAGTTCGGGCTGAAACAGCCGGAGCTGTACCTCGTCATGTTTGGCAACATCCGCCCTGAGAGCAGGCCGGCGATCGTCGCCGATGCCGAGGCCCTCATGGAGGAGATGCTCAACAAGGCGGCCGTCTCCGGCCAGCTCAACGTCCCGCCCCGGGAGGCAGCCAGGTCCATCCTGGCGGCCAACGTGGGCGTGACCCTCATGTTGATCGCGGAAAAGGCGCCCGAACGCAACCTCGAGCTGTCCACCATGACCCGCGACGCCATGATCTTTGCGGTTTCCACGGAACAGGCCCGGACCAACGAATCTGCAGACGACGGAAAGTCCTCCGTGGTTGTGGCGGCAATCGCATTGAACGCAGCACTCCAGGCGTCCCACTCGGACCAGCTCTCCAGTTCGGAACTCAAGCTCTTCCTCGAATGGCTCCACCGGATCTCCACCAGCTCCACCAGCTAGCTCGGCGAAATTATCGGACCATCCTGCAAAGCAGCGGGAACGACGGTTAGGAATTCACATGGCAACAGAGACAGTTGCGAAACCAAAGACCAGCGTGCGGGTACACGTCCAGAAATTCGGGACGTTCCTGTCCGGAATGATCATGCCCAACATCGGCGCGTTTATCGCCTGGGGCTTCATCACGGCGCTCTTCATCCCGGCGGGCTTCTTCCCCAATGCAGAGCTCGCCAAGCTTGTCGGGCCGATCATCACGTACCTGCTCCCGCTCCTGATCGGCTACACCGGCGGCCGGATGGTCTACGGCGTCCGCGCCGGCGTGGTGGGTGCCGTGGCCACCATGGGTGTGATCGTCGGTACCGACATCCCCATGTTCATCGGCGCCATGGCGCTGGGTCCCCTCACGGCCTGGCTCATGATGAAGGTCGACAAGATCTGGGAAGGCCGCGTCAAGCCCGGCTTCGAGATGCTGATCGACAACTTCTCGGCCGGCATCCTGGCCGCCATCATGGCGGTCGTCGGCATGCTGGTGGTCGGGCCCGTCGTGAAGGCCTTCAGCAACGGCGCCAGCGCCGTGGTCGAGTGGCTGGTCGCGAACGGTCTGTTGCCCTTCACCAGCATCTTCATCGAACCCGCGAAGGTCCTGTTTCTGAACAACGCCGTCAACCACGGCATCCTCACCCCGCTGGGCACTCAGCAGGCGCTCGAGCAGGGCAAGTCCATCCTGTTCCTGCTCGAAGCCAACCCCGGTCCGGGCTTMGGCATCCTGCTMGCCTACAGCTTCTTCGGCAAGGGTCTGGCCAGGGCGTCCGMGCCGGGCGCGGCAGTGATCCAGTTCGTCGGCGGCATCCATGAGATCTACTTGCCGTACGTGCTGATGAAGCCGATGATGATCTTCGCCGCAATCGGCGGCGGCATGACCGGCATCTTCACCCTGGTGGTCACCGGTGCCGGCCTCCGTTCCCCGGCCGCCCCGGGCAGCATCATCGCGGTTTACGCCGCAACTGCCCGCGACAGCTACGTCGGCGTGACACTCTCCGTGCTGTTCGCCACCACGGTGTCCTTCCTCATCGCCTCGGTGATCCTCAAAGCCAGCAAGGCAACCGCGGAAGACGACCTCGACGAGGCCACCCACCGGATGGAAGCCCTGAAGGGCAAGAAGAGCTCGGTTGCCTCTGCCCTGACTGGTGCCGGCATGAACGCCGGCGGTGTCGCGGTCCTCGCGGGTCCGGTCAAGAACATCGTCTTCGCCTGCGACGCCGGCATGGGCTCCAGCGCGATGGGCGCCTCGGTGCTGCGCAACAAAATCAAGGCTGCTGGCTTCGCGGACGTCAAGGTCACCAACTCGGCAATCGCCAACCTCAGCGACACCTAYGACGTCGTCATCACCCACCAGGACCTGACCGAGCGGGCCAAACCCGCCACGGCCAGCGCGGTGCACGTGTCCGTGKACAACTTCATGAACAGCCCGCGGTACGACGAGATCGTGGAGCTGGTCAGGGCCAGCAACACGGACGGGGGAGAGGCTCCCGACGCCGGTGCTCCGGCTGCCGCGTCTCCTGCCGTCGGCGGCACGCCGGAAGCCACCGCTGAGGCTCCCGCCGACGAGGCCGGCCCGGCGGGCATTCTCGTGGCCGAAAGCGTCATCCTCAGCGGCACCGCAACCACGCGGGACGCCGCGATCGACGAGGCCGGGCAGCTCCTGCTGGACCGCGGCGCCGTCGACTCCGGCTACCTGGACGCCATGCACGAACGCGAGGAATCCGTCTCCACCTACATGGGCAGCTACCTCGCGATCCCGCACGGCACCAACGCCGCGAAGGACCACATCATGAAGTCCGCGGTGTCGGTGATCCGCTACCCGAACGGCATCGACTGGAACGGCAAGGAAGTGAAGTTCGTGGTCGGCGTCGCCGGCATCAACAACGAACACCTCCAGATCCTGTCCTCGATCGCCAAGGTCTTCACCAACAAGGCACAGGTCGCGCAGCTTGAAGCGGCCACCACGGTTGACGAAGTCCTGGCCCTCTTCGGAAAGGTCAACTCCTAGTGAAGGCTGTTCATTTCGGAGCCGGAAACATCGGGCGCGGATTCGTGGGCCTGCTGCTGCACGATGCCGGGTATGAGGTGGTATTCGCCGACGTCGCGGACGCCCTCATCACCCAGCTGGCTGCCGCGGACAGCTACCAGGTCCACGAGGTGGGAGACAACCCCGCCGTCCGGACCGTCGACAACTTCCGCGCGCTGAACTCCGGCACCCAGGAAGCCGACGTCGTCGCGGAAATCGCGACGGCGGACATCGTCACCACCGCCGTGGGGCCGCACATCCTGAAATTCGTGGCGCCCGTGATCGCCAAGGGGATCGCGGCCCGCGCGGCCGGGCTGGGGCCGCTGCAGGTGATGGCGTGCGAGAACGCCATCAATGCGACCGACATCCTGAAAGCCGAAGTCGCGGCCCAGTGGGATCCGGCCGCCGGATCCCTGGACGCTGCCGCGGTGTTCGCCAACACGGCGGTGGACCGGATTGTGCCCAACCAGGAGGCCGGCCAGGGCCTGGACGTCACGGTGGAGACGTTCTACGAGTGGGTGATCGACCGTACCCCGTTCGCCGGGAAAGAGCCGGTCATTCCGGGGGCKACCTTCGTTGACGACCTCGAACCTTACATCGAGCGGAAGCTGTTCACGGTGAACACCKGCCACGCGGCGGCGGCCTACTTCGGTTTCGAGGCGGGCCTGGGCAAGATTTCCGAGGCTATGGCCGATCAGGACGTMGCGGCMGACGTCCGCGCCGTCCTGGACGAAACCAAGGAGCTCCTGGTGGCCAAGCACGGTTTCAACCGCGAGGAGCAGGAGGCCTACGTGGAGAAAATTCTGGGCCGCTTCTCCAACCCGCACTTGCCGGACACTGTCACCCGGGTGGGCCGTGCCCCGCTGCGCAAACTCAGCCGGCACGAACGCTTCATCGGCCCCGCCGCCGAGCTGGCTGAACGCGGGATTGTCCCGGAGGCACTGCTCGGGGCGATCGCCTCCGCCCTGCGCTTCAACGATCCGGCCGATGCCGAGGCCGTGGAGCTGGCGAAAATCCTGTCCGCATCCACGCCCGACGAGGCCACGGAGAAGATCACGGGCCTGGCGCCGGGCCACCCGCTCTTCGCTCCCGTCTCGTCCCTCATTGAGGAAGCCAAGGCGGTCGTCTAGCCTTCTTCGATAACGCCGAGCATTAAACGCCGACGCCGTAACTCACCTGAGTTGCGGCGTCGGCGTGTTTAATCCCCCGTCACCCGCCGTTGCGCTATCACTTATGGCTGGTATGCGCCGGTTTTAGCGACCATAAGTGATAGGGCAACCCCTCTCATTGACCATTAGGGCGCCTAACTGTTAGGCTACCTAACTATGAACGCTGAACCGGCCGACGCAAGCCTCCTCGCACTCGCCCAGGACTTCCGCGAGGCCCTTCGCCACAGCATCTACCTGGTCCGCCGCCTCGACGCCGACGGCGAACTGAGTGCCGCGCAGCTCAGCACCCTCAAGATGCTGATGGACACCGGGCCCGCGTCCGCCGGGGCTGGCCCCTCCGGCTCCGGAGTGCGCGTGGGCGAAATCGCCCGGAACCTCGGCGTCAAAGTGCCCAGCGCCACCGAACAGATCATCAAGCTCGAGCGCGCAGGCCTCGCCCGCCGGGAACCGGACCCCAACGACTCCCGCGCTGTCCGCGTCACCCTCACCCGAGAGGGCCGCGCCGCCGTCGAGTCCGCCAATGAGCGTCGCAACACCGTCATGGCCGGCATCCTCTCGTCCCTTTCGGACGACGACCGCGCCGCGCTTGCGGCCGCGCTGCCGGTCATCGGGAAGATCAATGCGACCCTCCAGGCCTGATACTCATCCACAAATTCCAATCACTTAGGAGTGCCCCCCATGCACGGCCAGTCCGCCGACATACTGCCGGCAGCGGAAGTTACCCTCGAGGCCGAGAAAGCCTCACTACTCAAACAGCCCAAAGCGGTGTGGGCGACGGCCCTCGCAGCCGTGTTCGCCTTCATGGGAATCGGCCTGGTGGACCCCATCCTGCCCGCGATCGCCAAGAACCTGGACGCCTCGCCGAGCCAGGTGTCGCTGCTCTTCACGAGCTATTTCCTGGTGACCGCCGTMGCCATGCTGATCACCGGCTACGTCTCGTCCCGGATCGGCGGGAAGCGGACGCTGCTGATCGGACTGGCGGTGATCGTCGTCTTCGCCTCACTGTCCGGCACCTCGGTCAGCGTGGCTGAACTCATCGGCTTCCGCGCCGGCTGGGGACTGGGCAACGCCCTGTTCGTGGCCACGGCGCTGGCCGTGATCGTCGGCGTCGCAAGTGGCGGCGCCGGTACGGCAATCATCCTCTACGAGGCCGCCCTGGGTCTGGGCATTTCCCTCGGCCCGCTCCTGGGCGCATTGCTCGGCGGCTGGCAGTGGCGCGCACCGTTCTTCKGCACCGCCGTGCTCATGGCCTCGGCGTTTGTCGCTCTCATTGCCTTGCTGCCCAAGACCCCGCTGCCCGAGCGCAAGGTCCGTCTCCGGGATCCGTTGCTGGCCTTGGGACACAAGGGGCTCAKGACGACGGCGGCCAGTGGCCTCTTCTACAACTACGGCTTCTTCACCGTCCTCGCCTTCACGCCCTTCATCCTGGGYWTGGACGCCTACGGAATCGGCGGGGTGTTCTTCGGCTGGGGCGTCGCCGTCGCTGTCTTCTCAGTGTTTGTTGCTCCCKTGCTGCAGAACCGCTTCGGAGCTGTCCGGGTCCTCACCGGCACCCTGTTCCTGCTGATGCTGGACCTTGTGGGACTGGGCTTGTCCGCCGGGCACTCGGTGCCCGCCGTCGTGGTGCTCGTGGTCATTTCGGGGGCGCTCCTGGGCGTCAACAACACGATCTACACCGAACTGGCCATGGGTGTTTCCGATTCGCCGCGGCCTGTCGCCTCCGCCGGCTACAACTTCGTGCGCTGGATGGGCGGTGCCCTGGCACCGTTCGCCGCCGCGCAACTGGGCGAGCACTTCGGCCCGGAAGTGCCGTTCTACACCGGTGCAGTGGCCATGGTGGTGGCTATTGCCGTGGTCTTCGGCGGACGCCGCTACCTGGCAGCGCACGAGCGGCACGTGGTCTAGCGAGCCGAGGTAACAGAAACGCCCATGTTCCGCGGAACATGGGCGTTTCTGTTACCCTCTGCGCGTGCAGGGGAGGCCTTAGGCCTTGGCGGAATCCTTCGCGGATCCCTTGGGCACGAACAGCGTCTCGGCCTGTTCCAGGGACATCCCGTTGGTTTCGGGCACCTTGAACATGACGAAGAAGAACGACGCGGCGGCGAACAGCGCGTACATGGCGTACGTCAGGGGCAGCGAGGCCGCGGCCATGACGGGGAAGCTCAGCGTGATGGCGAAGTTGGCGATCCACTGGGCGGCAKCGGCCAGGCCGAGGGCGCGGGCCCGGATCCGGGAGGGGAAGATTTCGCCCAGCAGCACCCACACCAGCGGGCCCCACGAGGCGCCGAAGCTGATAACGAAGACGTTGGCGGCCACCAGGGCCGCGGGACCCCACGCGCCGGGCAGCGTGATGGCGTCACCGGAGCCGGTGGCCGAGCCGAAGGCCAGGGCCATGGTGCCCAGCGAGAAGGCCATGACGATGGAACCCGCCAGCAGGATGGGGCGGCGGCCGATCCGGTCCACGAGGGCRATCGCGACCAGCGTMACCAGGATGTTCGTGACGGCGGTGGCCACGGAGATCGTCAGGGAATCCTTTTCCTGGAAGCCCACGGCCTTCCACAAGGTGGTGGAGTAGTAGAAGATCACGTTGATGCCGACGAACTGCTGCAGCACGGACAGGACGATGCCGACCCAGACTACCGGTTTCAAGCCCAGGACGTTACCGCGCAGGGACCCCTTCTTGCCTGCAAGCTTGTCCTCCTCGATGGCCTCCTTGATCTCGCGCAGGTGGCGGTCGGTGTCCTCGCTGGGGGCAATCGACCGGAAGACCTCGAGGGCCTCGTCGTCCTTGCCCTTGAAGACCAGGAAGCKCGGGGACTCCGGCAGCGTAAAGGCGATCCAGCCGTAGATGACGGCGGGGACAGCTCCGGCCAGGAACATCCAGCGCCAGGCCTCGATGCCGGCCCACAGGTTCTGGTCCGCGCCGCCGGCGGTGTTGGCGAAGACGGCGTCGGAGAGCAGGGCGGCAAAGATGCCGGTGGTGATGGMGAGCTGCTGGAGCGAGGCCAGGCGGCCGCGGACGTGGCGCGGCGAGATTTCGGAGATGTAGGCCGGTGCGATCACCGATGCCAGCCCGATGCCCAGGCCGCCGATCARGCGCCAGAAGATCAGGTCCCAGACGCCGAAGCAGAAGCCGGTGCCGATGGCGCTGGCCAGGAACAGCACGGCGCCCAGCTTCATGGCCGGGATCCGGCCGTAGCGGTCGGCCACCTTGCCCGCGAGGTAGGCGCCGGCCGCGCAGCCAAGCAGGGCCACGGCGACGGCGAAGCCGGTCACGGCCTCGCTGAGTGCGAACTCTTCCTTGATGGCATCGACGGCGCCGTTGACCACCGATGAGTCGAAGCCGAAGAGGAAGCCGCCGACGGCGCCMGCCACGGCCAGCCAAATGACCCGTTTGGGGATCTTGGCGGTGGTCTGGTCCTGGGTGATGGTCATAAGGCTCCCTCGGCAACTCGCGGTCCACGGCCTGCGCCGCAGCTACCAAGTCTTACACCGGACCCGGTGCGGTGCCTGTCACAAGGCCGGAAAATGAGAGCAAGCTTACATTGCAGGAAAACAGCGACGGCAGGCAGTCCAAGAGACTGCCTGCCGTGACGCATTACTGCATTGAAGCTCTAGTGGGTGGCGGCCGCGGCGCTCTCCCTGGAGACCGTCTTCGGGTCCGTGAGTTTCTTGTTCGGCAGGGCGAAGGTGATCAGGAAGGCGATGCCGGTGAGGACAGCGGCCGTGAGCATGACGGCGTCGATCGACTGCGCGAAGCCMTCCGTGATGGKGCGGGTCAGCGTCGAATTGGCCGTGTGCAGCCAGCTGGTGTCATTCAGCGAGTCATTGCTGGCGCCGTTCTTKAAGAAGTCGTAGAGCTTGGCGTTGGCGGGGTCGGCAGCCACGGCTGGATCCTTTAGCACCTTGAGGTATTCAGGGTCCTGCACGGCGGCCTTCATGCCGGTGGCGATCTTGTCGGCGGCGAGGCTGAAGAGCATGGAGATGAACACGGCCGTTCCAACCGCGCCGCCCATGGACCGGAAGAACGCGGCGGCGGAGGTGCCTACACCCATGTCCTTCGACGGAACGGAGACCTGCATGGCCAGCGTCAGGGGCTGCATGCAGAAGCCCAGGCCCAGGCCGAAGAACACGGCGATGACACCGGGGACCCACAGCGGCGTGTCAACGCCGAGGGAGAGGCCCATGACGACGGCGGCGACGGTCAGGACCGCGGTGCCTAGGATCGGGAAGATCCGGTACGTGCCCGACGCCGAGATGGTCCGGCCGGCCGTGATGGAGCCGGTGAGGATGCCAACGGTGAAGGTGATCATCATGAGGCCGGCCTCGGTGGGAGTCAGGCCCTTGACCAGCTGCAGATACATCGGAAGCATCGCGATGGCGCCGAACATGCCGATGCCGATGATGAAGTTCAGCAGCGAGGACAGGCCGAAGGTGATGTTCTGGAACAGCCGCAGCGGGATCAGCGCGTAGTCAGCGGCACGCTTTTCGGCCAGCAGGAAGGCAATGATGCCCACAAGGCCCAGTCCGTAGCAGATGAAGGCATTGGTGGAGCTCCAGCCCCAGGTGCGGCCCTGTTCGGCGACGAGGAGGAGCGGCACGATCGCCAGGGTGATGGCGGCGGCGCCCCAGTAGTCGATCTTCTGCTTCACATGCTTGGCGGGGAGGTGCAGGTACATGAACACCACAGTGAGGGCGGCGATGCCGATCGGCAGGTTGATGAGGAACACCCAGCGCCAGCCGTCGATTCCGAGGATGGTCTCGGTGCCTGCGAAGGCGCCGCCGATTACCGGGCCCAGGACGGAGGAGACGCCGAAGACGGACATGAAGTAGCCCTGGTACTTGGCGCGGTCCTTGAGCGCCACGATGTCGCCGATGATCGTCAGGGCGAGGGCCAGAAGGCCGCCGGCGCCCATGCCCTGGATGCCGCGGGCGATCGCGAGTTCGGTCATGGAGTGGACCKATCCGGCATAGAGCGAGCCGGCGAGGAAGATCAGGATGGCGATGAGGTACAGCGGGCGGCGCCCGAAGATGTCGCTGAGCTTGCCGTAGAGCGGCGTGCTCACCGTGGAGGTGATGAGGTAGGCGGTGGTGGCCCAGGCCTGCAGGGACAGGCCGTCGAGGTCGTTTGCGATCGTGTAGATCGAGGTGGACACGATCGTCTGGTCCAGCGAGGACAGGAACATGCCGAGCATGAGTCCCACCATGACGGTGATGGTCTGACGGTGGGTCAGGACCTCTCCTGCGGCGCGCACGGAGGTGGTTTTGGACATKACTGCTCCAAGGGGAAGTGTGGGGATCAAGCTGATAGTTGCTTTCAGTAACTATGTTACTGGCAGATTTGTTCCCGCTACTACCGTCCGAAGAAGAAAGTCCTCAGCGCTCCACCAGAATTCCGTCCGGATCGCACCAGATCATCGCGCCGGGGCGGATGGTCACGCCGCCGATCTCCAGGGGGACATCCACTGCCCCGGCTCCTTCTTTGGCGCTCTTGCGCGGGTTGCTGCCGAGCGCCTTCACCCCGAGCGGCAGCCCCGCGATGGCGAGCCGGTCCCGGATGGCCCCGTTAATGACGACGCCGGCCCAGCCGTTAGCGACGGCGCTCGCCGCGATCATGTCCCCCATCAGTGCAGTGCGGAGGGACCCGGCGCCGTCGACCACCAGGACGGAGCCACTGCCGGGAGTGGCCAGCAGGGACTTGACCAGCGCGTTGTCCTCGAAGCACCGGATGGTCCGGACCGGTCCGCTGAAGTGCGTGCGGCCGCCCAGGGACTGGAACTGCGCGGACACGGAGTCGAGCTCCTCGCCGCGCTCATCGTAAAGGTCTGCGGTATTGATGGCGGAAGCGTTCACGGTCACTCCTTGGGTGTTGGAAACAGGTGTTGGCTGAGGGTGTCATCCCTGAGACTCGCACATGCCCGGCTCCCGTGCCACCGCGGACAGTCGGCCGGGCAAATCCGCCGGGCATCCCTGCTGCGCAACTCCGCCGCGCAACGTTGCCGCGATAGTCTGGCTCCGCACTGATACATATGCCTGATCATCAGTTCCAGGGGGAGCCATGAGCATGTCCGATACCACCGCGCCGGCGCTCGCCGAGCCCGAGCACCGCGTCCGGCCCGTCTGGACCGCAGGGGTGGTGCTGGTCAACGTCGGCATCAACGCGGCATTCTTCGGCCCGATCCAGGTGCTCCTCGGCCAGCAGGCGGCAGCCTTCAGCGAACCGGACAAGGAAGCCATCCTCGCCCTCGTAACAGGCGCAGGGGCGGCCGTCTCGCTCGTCGCCAACCCTCTCGTGGGTGCATTCAGTGACCGCACCACCGCGCKCCGGGGCCGCCGGGTGCCGTGGGTGATTTTCGGCGCCATCCTGGGCGCCGCGGCACTGATCGCGCTGGCGGGCGCTCCTAATGTCGCCGTCATGACGCTGCTCTGGTGCCTCGTCCAGGCCGGCTGCAACGGCGCCTACGCGGCCATCACCGCGGCCATCCCGGACCGGGTGCCCGTCCCGCAGCGAGGCACGGTGGGCGGGCTGGCTGCCATGGGGCAGACAGTCGGGATCCTGGCCGGGGCAGTGATCGCCGCCGCCGTCACCGGAGACTTCGCCGCCGGGTACCTCGTCTGCGCGGTGGCGCTGCTTGCGGGCGTCGTGCTGTATTACTTCAAGAACGACGACGTCCCGCTGCCTGCGCAGGTCCGGCCGCCGTTCAGCCTGGCCGGGTTTGTGCGGGGCTTTTGGATTTCCCCGGCTCGCCACCCGGATTTCGCCTGGGCGTGGCTGACGCGGCTGCTGGTGAACATCGGCAACCACATGGTCACCCTTTATCTGCTGTTTTTCCTCAACGACGCCGTCCGGGTCCGCGAAACCCAGGGCATCGAGCCTGAGTTTGGCGTCCTGATCCTGACCGGCCTCTACGCGGTCATGGTGATCGCCACCAGCGTGGTGGGCGGCCGGCTGAGCGATCGCCTKGGCCGCCGGAAACCGCTGGTCATCATCTCGTCAGCCGTGATCGCTGCGGCCTCCCTCATCCTTGCGTTTGCGCCCACGTGGCCGGGCGCGCTGATCGGGGCTTCGGTGCTGGGGATMGGCTTCGGCTGCTACTTGGCGGTGGACTTCGCGCTCATCACCCAGGTGCTTCCCACGGCACTGGACCGGGGCAAGGATCTCGGCGTCATTAACATCGCCAACTCGCTGCCCCAAGTGATCGCCCCGCTCATCGCATTTCCGTTTGTGGCTCTCTGGGGCGGCTATGTCTCGCTGTATGTGGCGGCCGCCGTAATCGGGCTTCTGGGCGCCGTGTTCGTGGTGAAGATCAAGGGCGTGGACTGAGCCGGGCTCGTCCCCTTCCGGGGCTCCTGCGGCCCCGGCTGACTCGCCGGACGCCCGGTTTCGTGGCGTATAGTGGACGGCAATTGCCGCGGCAGCGCTGTGGGGGGATAGCTCCCGGCTGCCGAGAAAAACGACCCCCGGAACGCTGCTGATGCCTGACTTTCCCTCAGATCTTCCACCGATGGCCCCTCCCCCCACCCTGCCCCGGCAACGGCTCCGCTACGTGCGGATCCTGGACGTTGCCGCAGGGTTTGCCCGTAAGGGCCTGGACTCCGTAGTCCTTTCCGAGGTGGCGGCCAAGGCGGATGTTCCCTTGGGGACGCTGTACCGCTACTTCCCCTCGGCCACCCAGCTGGTCCTGGCGCTGTACCGCAAGCAACTGGGCGAACTCCTCGCGGGGAGCTCGCCGGCGGCGGGAAAAGCTTCGGCCCAGGCCCTGGTGGGGGTCGTGATGGAGATTTTCCACATGCGCCTCATGCAGCCTGCCGTGGAGCAGAGCCTCAACCGTGCGGTCTACGTCAAGGACACGGACACCACCCGGCTGCTCCGCGAGATCGATGCGACAGCCGAAAAGGCAGTGACGGCCGCGTGCGGCGACGCCGCCGTCGCCAGGGTCCTGTTGCTGACGGTCACCGGGCTGGTCCAGGCCGTCCGCTGCCGCCGGCTGTCCCTCTTCGAAGCCGAAGAGGACCTCAAGAAAGCCTGTTCGCTTCTGCAGGGGGCACGACAGGCCGCGTAACTGGTCTAGAMCGGCGGAGCCAAAAATCCTCCATGCGCGTGATCTAAGTCACATAATATGTCGGGCAAACGTTTCACCATCGCGCGKAATGACTGCAGCGCCCCCTCATCGGCAGGGCGCATTGTCTACCATGGCTAGACCGGAGAAGGCTGACGCCAGCAACTCCCGGGGGTTCCACCGGCGACCGCCACCTCTGGTTGCCGCCGACGCCCCCGACAGACCACCTTGAGCACCTGACGTGCTCAAGCTTCCATGTRCCGTGCGCCCACGGTGATTCCCAGGAGACAACGACGTGTCCACTGAAACGATCATTCCCGCCGATTCCGCTTCCCCGGCCGAGACAGTTGCCGCGCTCAGCGACGAGGAAATCTTCGCATCCCACCAGGGCGGCAAGCTGTCGATTTCCAGCACTGTCCCGCTTGCCAGCAAGCGCGACCTCTCCATCGCCTACACGCCCGGCGTCGCCCAGGTCAGCCGCGCCATCCACGCCAACCCGGAGCTCGCCAAGACGCTCACGTGGGCCCAGCGCCTCGTGGTCGTCGTCAGCGACGGCACGGCCGTGCTGGGCCTGGGTAACATCGGGGCCAGCGCCTCGCTGCCCGTGATGGAGGGCAAGTCCGCGCTCTTCAAGGCCTTCGGAGAGCTCGACTCCATCCCGCTGGTCCTGAACACCACCGACGTCGACGAAATCGTCGAGACGCTCGTCCGGCTGCGCCCGAGCTTCGGCGCCGTCAACCTCGAGGACGTCGCCGCACCCCGCTGCTTCGAACTCGAAGAAAAGCTCATCGAGGCGCTGGACTGCCCGGTCATGCACGATGACCAGCACGGCACCGCCGTCGTGGTCCTCGCCGCCCTGACCAACGCCGCCAAGGTGACCGGCCGGAAGCTCGAGAGCCTGCGCGCGGTGGTCTCCGGCGCCGGAGCCGCCGGCATCGCCGTCGCCGAAATCCTGCTGACGGCCGGGATCGGCGACGTCGTCCTCCTGGACTCCCGCGGTGCGATCAGCAAGGACCGCGGGGACATCGCCGCGGATCCGGCCAGCAAGAAGGCCGAGCTCGCCGCCCGCAGCAACCCGCGCGGCGTGACCGGCGGCCCCGGCGAGGCGCTGCTCGGCGCCGACGTGTTCGTCGGCGTCTCTTCCTCGAAGCTGGACGAGGAGCACCTGAAGCTGATGAACCACAGCTMGATCGTGTTCGCCCTGTCCAACCCGGACCCGGAAGTTCTGCCGGAGGTCGCCAGCAAGTACGCGGCCGTTGTGGCCACCGGCCGCAGCGACTTCCCGAACCAGATCAACAACGTCCTGGCCTTCCCCGGCATCTTCCGCGGAGCCCTGGACGCCGGCGCCCGCCGGATCACCCCGGCTATGAAGCTCGCCGCGGCCCGTGCCATCGCCGAACTCGCCGACGACGACCTGTCCGCCGACTACATCGTGCCCAGCCCGCTTGACCCCAGGGTTGCCCCGGCGGTCTCCGCAGCCGTCGCCGCGGCGGTCGAAGCCGAGTAGCCACAGCTGACCAAACGACGACGGCGGCGCTTCCTTGGGGGGAGCGCCGCCGTCGCCGTTCTAGACTGGGGCCATGAACCCCGAGAGTGCCGTGACCGTGCTGTGCGGMCTCGCCATCCTGGTGGGCGTGGCCGGAACCATCATCCCCGTGCTGCCGGGCAGCATCCTGATCGGGCTGAGCCTGTTCGCCTGGGCGCTGTGKGGCGGCGCCGGAACCACGGGCTGGGTGGTTTTCGGGATCGGCCTGACCTTCGTCCTGGCCGGCATGGCCGCCAGCACCGTGCTGACCGGCCGGAAACTCAAGCAGCACAGCATCCMGAGCCGTTCCGTGATGGTGGGGCTGGTGCTGGGCGTGGCCGGCATGTTCATCATCCCCGTCGTCGGGCTGTTCGTGGGCTTCGCCGCCGGACTTCTGCTCAGCGAGCTGCAGCGTACGCGGGTGTTCAGTACCGCCGTGGCCTCGAGTTGGGCGGCGCTGAAGGCCACGGGCCTTGGCATGATCGTGGAATTCGGCCTCGCCTGCCTTTCCGCGAGCACCTGGGTGATCGGCCTCTGGGTGGCCGCGGCCGMCTAGCAGGGGCCGGCCGGTCCTACTACCATGAGGGAATGAGCGCCGCATCTGGCGAATCCGCCCACCTGAAGCCCAGTGTTCCTAGCCCCACGGGCCCKATCCGCACGGGTCCCATCCCCGCCGGCGGGTCCCGGGGGCAGGGCAGGCCGTATACCGAAACCCGCGATCTGACCCCCTTCCGCAAAGCCGTGGTCCGGACGCCCGTCCGCGGCCTGGCCGGCAACGTGGGCGGTGTGGTGACCGGACTCATGGCGGGCCGGGTCCCGGGGACGCTGGCCGCGGAGGGCGGGGTGCCCCGCCTAGGCAAAGTGGCCGGCCGGATGCCGGGGAAGACGGCGAAGGCCGTGCACTCCGCCGTCTTCGGCAGCACCGAGCCGGACAGGCTGATTGCCCTGGCCCGCACCTACCCTGGCTGGTCCGGGCTTTGCTATCTGATGGCCGGGCTGCTGGCGTACTCACACGGCGGTCATCTGCGTGCCTCCGAGCTCCTGCAGCATGGCCTGAGCCTCCGGAACGACGCCGACGCCAACCGCTACGCCGCCGTGTACCTGGCCGGTGTGCTCACCAGGGTGGAGGTGGCGGAACGGGTTGAGGTTCCTGTGCTCTTCAGCGAGGAGGCCGTGGTTCTGGCCCTGTCGCATTCCCTGCGCGAGACCGGCCAGACGGAGGAGGCCCTGGCGGCGCTGGCCGGCCTGCCGCCGTCGTTGCCTCTGGCTCTGGCCCGGTGTTCCCTTGCGGCAGAGCTGGGACACGACGTTGACGTGGTGGCGGACACTGAGGGGCTGCTGAACGCGGACGATCTGGCTGCCGCGCTATTGCTGGTGCGGTCCCGGTCCCTCCGCAGACTCGGATCCTACGGCGCGTCCCGTTCCGCCCTTCAGGAGGTCCTGCGGCGCCGCAAGACGCACTTGGCGCTGCGCAGCGACGCACTCACGGACCAGGCCTTGCTCATTCTGGAAGCGGGCCGCAAAACCCTCGGCGGCCTGGAATGGCAGCKCCGGAAACCGGCGMAGTCGGAGATCGTGAAGGCCGCCCGCAAGGACGCGGAACTGCATGAACTTTGGGACCGCGAATACGGCGGCGCTGACGAGGACTGACAGGTCACCGGGCCCGCTTGGTGGCCAAATCCACGTATCCACTACCCTTRCGGGCCTCCGTGGCGGGGAGTACAAACGAGGCATGAGAGATGCTGTGGCGCGCTGGATGCAGCACTACATCACGGCGTGGACGACGAACGATCCCGAGGACATCCGGGCGCTGTTCACCGAGGACGCCATCTATGCGACGAGCCCCCAGGAGGCCGAACCCTGGCGCGGCCGGGAAGACATCGTCGAGCACTGGCTCGCCGGGCGCGACGAGCCGGATGACTGGATGTTCGAGTGGAAGCTGCTTGGGGTCGACGGCGGCCGGGCATTCGTACAGGGCCTGACCACCTACCGCGGCAACAGCCGAAGTTATGACAACCTGTGGATCATCCAGCTCACCGCGGACGGCCGCGCGTCGTCCTTCACCGAGTGGTACATGCAGCGCAAATAGCCTCTGCCATGGATTCGCTGGCTCAGGCGCGGCTCATCGCCGCGCTGACGGCGGGCACGATTTGTTCAGCGAGCAGCATGGCGCCCAGGATCAGCATGATGATCCCGCTGGCCAGCGTCACCTGACGGGCGGCGCCCGGCCGCGCGTGCAGCAGTTTCCGGGCCAGAAGGGCCACGCAGCTGTAGATGACGCCCACGAGCAGCACGAAGGTGAGCCCGAGCAAGCCCGACTGGACCGGAACAGGCAGCGCGGCGTCCGGGCTGACGAACTGCGGCACCAGGGCCACGAAGAACAGCAGTCCCTTGGGATTGATCCCGCTGATGCCGATGCCCTGGAGGAAGATCCGGAACTGGCTCGCGGGGGCCGCCGCCGGGGGAGCGTCCGTGCCGGTGCTGAAGGTGGCGCCGCGCCAGGACCGCAGGGTGCTGTAGCCCAGCCACAGCAGGTAGAGGGCGCCCGCCGCCGTCAGCCAGCCGAGCACGCCGGGCATCCCGGCCAGCAGTGCCGCCAGTCCCAGCACCAGGAGCACGGTGTGCAGGGCGTAGCCGCCGCACAGCCCGGCGACGGCGGGAGCGAAGCTGCGCTGCCTCAGCCCCGCAGCAATCGAGTACGCCCAGTCGACGCCGGGGGTGCAGGCCAGGGCGACGGCGACAACCAGGAAGGCGAGGAAAAGCTGGGGGTTCACGGCAGGCTCCAGGGGATGCAGTACCTCGTAGCAGGTATAGGGAAAACTCTAGGCAAATCCGGCCCGGAAGTGTTCGCCTATTTACCGAAGAATCGCCCCTCTCCGGTAAGATTCTTGCGTGATTGACAACATTGACAGAAGTATTTTGCGCCACCTCCAAATGGACGGGCGAATGACCGCCACGGCGCTGGCCTCGAAGGTCGGGCTGACCGTGGCCCCCTGTCATCGCCGGCTGCGGGATCTGGAGGCCGCGGGGATCATCCGGGGCTACCGGGCGGACATCGATCCGGCCGCTGTCGGGCTCGGCTTCGAGGCCATCGTGTTCGTGACGCTGCGCCAGGTGGACCGATCGACGATGGAGATCTTCGAGAACCGGGTAGCGGACAACCCGAACATCGTCGAAGCCCAGCGTCTCTTCGGCTCGCCGGACTATCTGCTCAAGGTCATCGCAGAGGATCTTCCGTCCTACCAGCGCTTCTACGACAGCGAACTGACCTCCCTTCCCGGCGTCGAACGCCTGACGTCCACGCTGGTCATGAAGAACCTGAAGTCCAACGCMGGGCCGCCGGTCTGAGCGGGGATTTCGAGGCTGCCGGGCTGCCGGGCTGCCGGGCTCAGGCGTCCAGGAGTMCCGTCGTCCGGTAGGGGATGACTTCGCGCAGGAACATGCTCGTTGACGTCCGGACGATGCCGGGACACAGCCGGATTTCCTCGGACACGCGGTAGAGGTCGTCCGGGCTCTTGGCCACCACCCGGATCAGGAGGTCGGTGTCCCCGGCCGGGGCATGGCATTCGAGCACCTCGGGGATGTTGCGCAGGGCCGCGATCGCCTCGTTGAGGTGGCTCTGGTCCAGTTCCGCGCTCACCGCAGCCGCCACGCCTCGGCCCAGGGCGGACGGCAGGACCCGGCTGCTGTTCGGCCGGAGCGCGCCCGACGCCGACATCCGCTCCAGGCGGGACTGCACAGTGCCCCGTGCCAGGCCCAGCTTTTGCGCCAGCAGCATGACCGGCACGCGGGGATCGTCATCCAGTGCGGCGAGGATCCGCCGGTCGGTCGCGTCGAGCTCCTGCAAAATGACCACTTCCTGTTCACTCTCCCGGCCGAAGTTGATCAGACTGACTACTCCGGGCCCAGTCCGTTGCACCAACTGTAGGTCTTCTGCTCAAATGATGACAACAAAGGGACGCGGCCACCGCCACGGTCCCGAAGGCTACAGGAACCCCGGCACACCACCCGGACCCTGGATGAGGCTCCCGCAAGGAACCTGCCGCTGACTGACTCTTGTTCACGCATCGTCATTCCGCACAGCGCACCACAACACGGCAAGAGCCCCTGAGCTACCGACGTCGGATGTCCCGAAGTCATCGGTAGCTGAGGGGCTCTTGTTCTGCCCGGCATAGGCTGGACCCATGACGTCTGCCGGCCGCTTCGCCCCCAGCCCCTCCGGCGAACTTCACGTCGGCAACCTCCGGACGGCCATCCTGGCGTGGCTCTTTGCCCGGTCCACGGGGCGGCGCTTCCTGATGCGGGTGGAGGACCTGGACCGGGCCCGGGCCGGTGCCGAGGCGGAGCAGCTCCGCGATCTTGCGGCGATCGGCGTGACCTGGGACGGCGGCGTCGTGCGCCAGACGGACCGTGAGCACCTGTATGCCGAGGCGGTCGCACAGTTGACTGCAGCCGGCCTGACCTACGAGTGCTTCTGCACGCGCCGCGAAATCCAGGAGGCCCCGTCCGCGCCGCACGCCCCGCTGGGCGCCTACCCGGGAACCTGCCGGAACCTGAGCGACGCGGAGCGGGACGCCAGGCGGGCCGCCCGGCCGGCGGCGGTCCGGCTCCGCGCCGCCGTGGCCGAGACGACGGTGCGGGACGTGCTCCACGGCGACTACACCGGAGTGGTGGACGACTTCGTGCTCCGGCGCAACGACGGCGTGACCGCCTACAACCTCGCCGTGGTGGTGGACGATGCCATGCAGGGCATCGACCAGGTGGTCCGCGGGGACGACCTACTGCCCTCCACGCCGCGCCAGGCCTACCTGGCATCGCTCCTAAATATGCCCGTTCCGGAATATGCACATGTTCCGCTGGTGCTGAACTCCGACGGCGCCCGGCTGGCCAAGCGCGACGGCGCCGTTACGCTCGCGGACCTGGCACGGGCCGGCGTTGGAGCCGATGAGGTCCGGGACATCCTGCTGGCATCCCTCGGGCTTCCCGCCGGCCCGCTTGCCGGTGCCCTTGCCGTGTTCGACCCGGCCGCGCTGCCACGGGCGCCCTGGGTGTGGCCCGKCGCGTAGGCTGGATCCATGACCGAGCCCGCACACCCCCAGCCCCGCTTCACCGTTGAGACAGCCAAGGTCCTGGCCGAGGTGGCCCACAACCGGCAGAAGGACAAGCTCAAGCGGCCGTACCGCGAGCACGTGCTCGCCGTCGGGGATGCGCTGGCGGACTTCGACGAAGACATCCAGATCGCCGGGTACCTCCACGACATTGCCGAGGACACCCCGATGACCCGGCAGGCCCTCCTGGACATGGGGGTTTCCGAGCGGGCCGCCGACATTATTGAGCGCGTCACGAAGCGCTTGCACGAGAACCCGGACGACTACCAGGCGGGCATCCGTTACATCGCCGAAGACCACGACGCCACCCTGGTCAAGATTGCCGACAACGCACACAATTCGCTGCCCGAGCGCGTCAAGGCGCTTGCGGAGAAGTGGCCGGACAAGCCGCCGGTCACACGCTACGACGAGGCCCGCCCGGTGCTCTACGCCGCGGTCCCCGTGGAGGAGACCCGCAAGATCCTGGCCCTGATCAACCCGTGGCTGCTCCAGGAACTGGACGACATGCTCGACGAGGCGGACGACACCGACTACGAGAACCTGGCCTACGACAACCCGGACGCCGTCGTCTAGCGGATTCCCTCCCACAGGGAGCGTTCCCAGGACCGGGGGTCGTTCACCACACTCGGGGCGACGTCGAAGCGCATGGTGGCTCTGCGGGCGGGTTCGTACCCCGGCCAGCCGGGGTCCCCGGTGGCGGCGAAAGACACCCAGGCGGCGTGCAGGGAGTCCGCCAGTGCCTGCGGCGGGTTGTCGCCCAGAAGCGGCCCGAACAGCCGGGCCGTCGTGTCCAGGTTGTCAAAGACGAACGGCACTTCCAACGCGTGGACCGCGCCGAGGCCCGGTGCTGCCCACGCGAACTCGTACATGTAGGTGCCCGCTCCGGTACCCTGCGCCGCCTCGGCGTGGGCCTCGGCCAAGCGGATGGCCGGCATCCGCACCCACCAGTCAGTCTGCACCGCGGCAAGAAGGTCGCCGGGGCCGGCGTCGGGGTAGTGGGCCCGATACGTTTCGAGCCCAGCCTGGGCCGGGAGGCCGTACGCGGCGGGCGGCGGGAAGCCCTCGATGCTGTCCGTGCCGCTCAGGCTCTCTTCCGTAACCCTGGGGAGCACGCCGGTGATGGCCAGGAACAGTTTCCAGTCCTCGGTGTTKGTGCCGACGATCACGTCGACGTGCGCGCTGGCCCCGGCGGCAATCCGGTCAATGGGACGGCGCGGAATGACCTCGCCGTCGATCACCGGCTGCCAGGGCATCAGGCTCGCCACGACGTCGCGGCCCCAKCGCTCGGGATCCGGATGCGCCAGCAGCTCGGCCTTCAGTTCCGCCTGCGCMGCGAGGAACCGCTCGACCGGAACCGCCGCCATAGCCTCGCGGGTCTGCGCCACGCCCAGCTTCACGGCAAGGGACCGGCCGATCCGTTCCGCGGCCGGTTCGGGGATCACGTGGTGGGCTGCCCCGCTCTGCAGGATGGCCCGCCGGAACAAACCCTCGGCCCGGGGCATGGACAGCAGGATGCCGATGCTCATCGCGCCGGCGGACTCGCCAAAGACGGTGACGTTTCCGGGGTCGCCGCMGAAGTCCGCGATATTGTCCCGGACCCACTCCAGGGCCGCGACCTGATCAAGCAGGCCCACGTTGGCGTGCCCGTCGCCGAGGTAGAGAAAGCCGTCGGCGCCCACTCTCCAGTTGATCACGGCGCACACGACGCCGTCCCGGGCGAAGTTCCGGCCGTCGTACGCCGCCGTCGAGCCGACCTCGAAGGCGCCGCCCTGGATCCAAACCATTACCGGGAGTCCGGGCCCCCCTGCGCCTGACGTCCCTGCGGCCGCCCTTGCAGCGGGCGTCCAGATGTTGAGGTTCAGGCAGTCTTCCCCGGTCAGCCCGGTGTCCCAGTCGGTGCCCGCACCCAGGGGCGGAGCAACCTGGGGAGGGGACGCCCCGAAGTGCGTGGCATCCCGCACGCCGGTCCACGGCTCAACCGGTTGCGGCGGCCGGAGCCGGTTCGCCCCGGACGGCGGCGCTGCGTAGGGAACGCCCAGGAACGACGCGACKCCGTCGGCTTCCGTGCCCCGCAGCGTGCCGTTGTGGGTGGTGACGACAGCGTCCATGGCCATAACCGCCACTCTGGCAGGTCCCGGGTGCGCCGGAAAGGGCCGAAGGTCACCGGCTGGACAGCTGCGGCCCTGATCACGCTCCCACCTCGTTGCTTGGCTACACCCGGCCCAGGGCCTCGATGTCCTCAAGAAAGTCCTGGTGCACCAAGTCGCTGACCGTCGTCCGGGTGTCCCGGATGGCATCGAGATAGTCCTGGGTGGAAGGGCCCTTGCGGACGGCCGCACGGGAGGCGGGATCGCCCCCGGACGCCGCCCCGCCGTCGTCGTACACCGCTTTTTCCAGCGCCCGCTGGGAGGCGCTGCGGGCCGCGTACTCGATGTCCGCGGGGGAGAAGCCCTCGGTGCGGTCCACGAGGAGCTCGACGTCGACGTCGTCCACCACGGCGGCGGGGATAAAGCGCTGCCACATCGCCTCGCGGGCCTGCCGGTCCGGCAGGCCGATCGGGATGACGTAATCGAACCGGCCGTGCMGCAGGAACGCCGAATCCAGGKCGCGGATGAAATTGGTGGCGCAGACCAGGATGCGGCCGGGCTGTTCGCGGAAGGCTGGGATGATCTTGAGGAGCTCGTTGGTCACGCCCTGCAGGGGAGAGGGCGGTTCGCCCGAGCGCTGCGAGGCGATTTCCTCGACCTCGTCGATGAAAACCACCGCGTGCTCGAGTTCGGCGATCTCCAGGAACGTTTCGCGCAGCGCGCCGGCCAGGCCCTGCGGATCGGCGGCCAGCCGGGAGGGGAAGACCTCCACGAAGGGCCATTCGAGACGGGACGCGATCGCCTTGGCGAACGTCGTMTTGCCGGTGCCGGGCGGACCGAAGAGGACGACGGCGCGCGGGGGAACCACGCCGTATTCGTCGGCGAGGTCGGCCTCGGCGAGGGGCAGGACCAGCCGGCGTTCGAGCAGTTCCTTTTCGCGGCGCATGCCGGCCACGTTCTCCCACAGGTCGCGGGCCAGGATGCGGCCGCCAAGCTGGCTGAGGGGTTCCAGCTCCTGGCGCTGGACCGGGATCTTCCGCTCAAAGTAGCGCAGGTTCTTCTTCAACACAAAGCCGCGGCCCAGGAATGCCTCCACCCGGGTTTCGGATTCCGGCATGAGCGCGGAGAGCTTGTTCAGCCCGTGCGGGGCCATCCGGTTCTCGACGGCGGCCAGCAGCGAGGTCCCGATCCCGCGGCCCCGGAACTCGGGCAGCGTCGCCAGGAAAACGATCCAGCCCTGGTCATGGGCGGCACGTCCGACGGCGGCGCCCACCACCTGCTCGCCCTGCACCGCCACGACGGCATGGTCCTTTTCGCACGAGGCCAGAACCTCGGAGAGCGCGTAGACGGGCTCCACATTCGATTCCTTGAGGGATTCCCAAAGGTGCAGGATGCCGTCAAGATCTGCCGAGTGGAAGTCCCTGATCCGCCAGTTGGTCATGAAGTGTCTCCCGGATGGTTCGTCGCTGAGCCGGTGGGCGCCAGTGTGAGCTGGTCTGCTGAGCATATGCGAACCGCCTCGATCAGAGGTTGCGGGGGCGTTGCATTACGCCGCCAAACCTAGAACTGGCTCGCAGCTGTTGCCGTTCTGAGGTTCAAAACGACAACAACTGCGAGCCAGACGCGCGGGAGATGCTAATTGCCGCCCGGCGACCCCGGGCCAGGCCGGTTGGCCACGAGCGGGTACGGGCCGGTGAAGCCGTCGCGGACGGCGGCGATTTCCATGATGCGGTGCCGGCAGAGGCGCCAGCCGAGCATCAGGAGCGGGATGATGACGACGAGGGACGCGATGGTCCACGTTCCCACTGGCGAGTCGAACGCCATGAGGACCAGCACCGCCAGGAGGAAGGCCAAGGTGATCCAGCCTGTGACGGGGGCGCCGGGCATCCGGAAGGAAGGCCGGAGCAGTTCCCCGCGGGCCGCGAGCCGGGCCAGCTGCATCTGGCACAGCACGATCATGGCCCACGTGCTGATGATGCCCAGCGACGCGACGTTCAGGACGATCTCGAAGGCCTCGGCGGGGACCACGGCGTTCAGGACGACGCCCAGGACGKCCACGCCGGCGGTCAGGGCGATGCCGCCGTAGGGKACACCGGACTTGTTCATCCGGGCGGCGAACTTCGGCGCGGAACCCGACACGGACATGGAGCGCATGATCCGGCCGGTGGAGTAGAGTCCGGCGTTGAGTGAGGAAAGCGCCGCGGTAAGGACCACGAGGTTCATGATGGCGTCCACGCCGTCCACGCCGATGGAACCGAAGAACGTCACGAACGGACTTTCGCCGGCCTTGTAGGAGCTGTAGGGCAGCAGCAGCGAGAGCAGGACGAGCGAGCCGACGTAGAACACCGCGATGCGCACGATCACCGTGTTGATGGCCCGCGGCATGATCTTTTCCGGGTTTTCCGTCTCGCCCGCGGCGGTGCCGATCAGCTCGATCGAGGCGTAGGCGAACACGACGCCCTGCATCACCACGACTGCCGGCAACAGGCCGTTGGGGAATAGGCCGCCATTGTCCGCGATCAGGCTGAAACCGACCTCGTGGCCGCCGACGGGCGTGCCGAAGATGACGAAGTAGATGCCCACGAGCAGGAAGGACACCAGCGCCACCACCTTGATGAGCGCGAACCAGAATTCGAGTTCGCCRAACACCTTGACGCTGATGAGGTTCAGGGCCAGGACCAGGATCAAGGCGGCCAGGGCCCAGACCCACTGCGGCACGTCCGCGATGGGGGCCCAGTACTTCTTGAAGAAGTTCATGTAGAGCGCGACGGCGGTGATGTCCACGATCGCGGTCATGGCCCAGTTCAGCCAGTACAGCCAGCCGGTGACGAATGCGGCCTTTTCCCCGAAGAATTCGCGGGCGTAGGACACGAACGAGCCCGACGACGGCCGGTGCATCACGAGTTCGCCGAGGGCGCGCAGGATCATGAAGGCGAAGAAGCCGCAGACGGCGTAGCTGATGATCAGGGCCGGTCCGGCAGTGGCGAGACGGCCCCCGGCGCCCATGAACAGGCCCGTGCCGATGGCGCCGCCGATCGCGATCATCTGGACCTGCCGGGGTTTCAGGCTCTTGTGGTAGCCCTGGTCCTCGGCGTGGAGCGCGGCCTCGGTGGCGTGGGCATGCGCCGGAATGGTGTGGTCGGTGACGGCAGGCCGCTGATTGGCGGGCTGTTGGTCCTGCTGTTTTTGGGCGCGGGCAGTGTCGGGATAAGTCATGGGGGTCCTTCGGGGTTCGGAAGTACGCTACTTGCTCAGGTTGGCCAGGCGCTGCGGGCTGAGGAGCTCGGTAAGCTGCTCCGCGGTCAGGAGCCCGTGTTCGAGGACGAGCTCCGCGACGCCCTTGCCGGTGGCGAGGGCCTCCTGCGCGATGGCCGTGGCTGTGGCGTAGCCCAGGTGCGGGTTGAGGGCGGTGACGAGGCCGATTGACTGTTCCACCGTGAGGCGGAGCCGCTCGGTGTTGGCGGTGATGCCCGGGACGCAGCGGGCCGTGAGGGTGCGGCAGGCGGCTTCCAGGTGGGAGATGCTMTTGTGGAGGCTGTGGACAATGATCGGTTCGAAGGCGTTGAGCTGGAGCTGGCCGGCCTCGGCGGCCATGGTGATGGTGACGTCGTTGCCGATGACCTCGTAGGCCACCTGGCTGACCACTTCCGGGATGACCGGGTTGATCTTGCCGGGCATGATCGAGGAGCCGGACTGCACGGCGGGCAGGTTGATTTCGCCAAGCCCGGCGCGCGGGCCGGAGGAGAGCAGCCGGAGGTCGTTGCAGATCTTGGAGAGTTTCACGGCGACCCGCTTCAGCACGCCGGAGAGGTGCACGAAGGCGCCKACGTCCTGGGTGGCCTCGATCAGGTCCACGGCCGTGACGAGCGGAAGGCCCGTGATGTCGGCCAGGTGCCGGCAGGCGGCCGCGGCGTACCCGGCCGGGGCGTTCAGGCCGGTGCCGATCGCCGTGGCACCGAGATTGATTTCGTGGATCAGCAGGTCGGCTTCGGCCAGGCGGAGCCGGTCCTCCCCGATCGTGACGGCGTAGGTGCCGAATTCCTGGCCGAGTGTCATGGGGACGGCGTCCTGCAGCTGGGTGCGGCCCATCTTCACCACGGTGCGGAATTCAAGGGCCTTGGCGGCGAAGGCGTCCTCGAGCTCGGTGAGCGCTTCCAGCAGTTCCCGGGCGGCKAAGATCGTGCCGAGCTTGACCGCCGTGGGATAGACATCGTTGGTGGACTGGCTGAGGTTGACGTGGTCGTTGGGGTGCAGCCGTGCGTAGTCGCCCTTGGGGTGGCCGAGGATTTCCAGGGCCCGGTTGGCGATCACCTCGTTGGCGTTCATGTTCGACGACGTCCCGGCACCGCCCTGGATGACGTCCACGACGAACTGCTCGCTGAGCTTGCCGTTCATGACGTCGGCGCAGGCATCCTCGATGGCCCGGGCGCGCTCGGCGTCGAGCAGCCCGAGCTCGTGGTTGGTGCGGGCGGCGGCCAGTTTCACGGCAGCCAGCCCGCGGACCAGGTACATGTTGGAGGACAGCGGCTGGCCGGTGATGGGGAAGTTCTCCACGGCCCGGAGGGTATGGACACCCCAGTAGGCGTCGGCGGGAACATCCCGGTCGCCCAGGAGGTCGTGTTCGGAGCGGAAATCCGGGCGTTCGTCGATCGAGGTCATGGCGGTCCTTACTGGGCGTCGGCGGCGTGGGAGGTTTCGGGAGCGGCGAGGAAATCGGCGGCCTGCAGGAGCCCGACGGGCCGCCCGCCGCCCAGCACAGGGGCCGCCGCGAGGTGCCCCAGGAACGAGGTGTCGACGTCGAGCGCCGCCAGGATCCGCACGGTGACGGGCATCCGGGCGCGGTCCCCGCCGTCGGAGATCTTCACGGCGACGGCGCGGCCGTCCGGGAGGCCCACCAGCTGGACACCCTCGAAGCCGTMCTTGGCCAGCAGGMCGGGGACCAGGCGCATCAGCGCGGTGACGTCCCGGTCCTCGCCCGCAACCATCTCGGGGTGGCGGCGCATGGCGCGTGCGACGGCGGCTTCCGTGCTGTCTCCGGATGCGCCGGGGCCGCCTGCCGCGGCCAGCCGGCCGAACGCGCGGGCCATGCCGCGCAGGGTGAGCGCGAAGAGCGGGGTGCCGCAGCCGTCAGTGGAGGTACGCTCCGGATCCTCGCCGGTCAGCTCCGCCACGGTCCGGGCCACGAGCTGCTGCAGCGGGTGTTCCGGGTCCAGGTAGCCGCGGACCGGCCAGCCGTTGATGACGCAGGTGGCGGCCATCGCTGCGTGCTTTCCGGAGCAGTTCTGGGCCAGCTGGGTGGCCTTTCCGCCGTCGGCGAGCCACTCCTCGCGCTCGCGGGCGCCGTAGGGGAGGTCTGTGCTGTTCTCGAGGTCCTCCGGGGTCAGCCCGTGCAGGTCCAGGATGCGCCGCGCACCGTCGCGGTGGGCGGCGGCTCCGGAATGGCTGGCGGCTGCGAGGGCCAGGAGTTCGTCCGGGAGGTCCAGCCCGACGCGGACCATGGCCACGGCCTGCAGCGGCTTCAGGGCCGAGCGCGGGTAGAACGGGGCGAGGGGCTCGCCGGCGGCCAGGAGGGTCCGGCCGTCCGCCGCCGTGGCGATCGCGGAGCCGTAGTGGACGCTCTCGACCAGGCCGTCGCGGGCCTGGACCGCAAGCGCGGCGTGCTGCGGGAGCCGCTCCGGGGCCAGCGGGGTCGGGAAGTGCGCGAGGGCAGGAGAAATCATTGCGTCCTTTGGCAGTGGAGTTGTTGGTATCTGGTCGGGTGCCGGCGCAGGTGTCCGGCGCCTGCCGTGCCTTCTGTTAGGAGTTGAGGATTGAGTCGAGGGCAACGCCAACGGCATGGAGGTGCTGGCTCATGGCGATGCGCGMCGTCGCCGCGTCGCCAGCTTCGATGGCGGCCAGGATGCGCCGGTGTTCGTCGTCGGACGCGTGCTGGCGGTCCGCCACCATGTTCAGGGTCTCGGACTGGTAAGCGAGGGCCTCGCGGATGTCCGCGACGACGTTTTCGAACACCTTGTTGCGGCTGGCCCGTGCGATCAACGCGTGGAAGCTGGAGTCCAGGCCCACCCATACTTCGGGATCGTCCTCGGCGGTCATCGCAGCGACGATGTCCCGCATGGTGTCCAGTTCCTCGGGCGATCKTCGTTCCGCGGCCAGCCCGGCGGCAGGAACCTCGATATGGGGACGCGCCTCGGTGAGGTCGCGTGCCGAGTACTGGCCCAGGACCAGGTCCTTTGCCACGTGGTTGGCGACGACGAACGTGCCACGTCCGGTCCTGGTGACGGTCAGGCCCAGGGCGGTGCAGGAGCGCAGGGCTTCGCGCACCACTGAGCGGCTCACCCCGTACTGCTGGGCGAGCGTTGCCTCGGAGCTCAGCTTGGCGCCGACGCCGAGCTTGCCGGATTCGATGTCGGAGCGGAGGACGTTGAATACCGCTTCGGCCGCGCTGAGGCGGGCGAGGGGCTKTCCTGCTGTCCGGCTGTCTGACAGGTTCACGCTTTAAAATATGACAGGGGTCACACCTGGTGTCAACTGTGACGGCGGCCCGGGGGCCGGATGACGGCAGCCCGAGGGCCCGGATGCCAGGGGCCCTCGGGCTGCCGTCACGGTTGGTGCTCTGGTGCCGGCGGCGTCTACAGCGCGGCGAGCAGTGCCTTCATCTCGGCGATTTCTGCGGTCTGGGCGGCCGCGATGTCCTTGCCCCGCTGGACGGCCTCGGCGCTCTTGCCGCTGCGGACCTCGGCGTTTGCCATCTCCACGGCGCCCTCGTGGTGAGCGATCATCTGGGTCAGGAAGAGCTTCGCGGCCTCGGTGCCCTGGGCGGCGTCGAGTTCCTTGAGGTCGTCCTCGCCCATCATGCCGGACATGGAGTGGCCGCCGGCCGTCTGCGTGGATTCGTTCCAGGCCTTGAGCCATCCGGTCATTCTCTCGATCTCCGGGCCTTGGGCGGCCTTGATCTTCTCGGCCAGAGCCGTGATTTGTGCGTCCATGCCCTGCTTCTGCAGCATCATCTCGCTCATTTCGACGGCTTGTGCATGGTGGGGGATCATGCCCTGGGCAAAGAGCATGTCGGTGCCGTTGTGGGTGGCGCCGGCAGTGGCCGGCGCGGAGCTCGCAGGCATGCTGCCGCTGCCCATTCCGGACATCGTGCTGCCGGAACTCGAGCCGGAGCCGGTGGAGCAACCGGCCAGGGCGATAACGGCGGTAAGGGCKGCAGCGGAAATGGTGAGGGTCTTCTTCATGTCAGATTTGTCCTTTTGAAAATCCGGCAGGGAACGCCGGCGTCGGGCGGGCTGCGGCGCAGGAGGGCGGCGCGCCCCGATGGCATGCAGAGGCGCCGGAAAATCAACGGCGCGGGCCCGGGTTTACGTTCGGCTAATGGACAGATCGTTGGGCGTGGGTGAGCCGGGGATGTGGGCCGAGAGCGTCCACTGGACCGCAGCACCTGTCGCCCAGGGTTGGGATCGCACCACCGTGGTGCCCGGTGGCGGCACGCTCAGCGAGGCGCCGGACACAKAGGGAGTGCAGTCCACATGGGCGGCCGGCTTCTCGGCGCAGCCACCCTGGCACGTGCACGACGCCGGCATCGGCGTGCCGCCGACTGTCACCGTCGTAGCGAAGACGGGAGGGGCCGCAGGAGCTGCCGCGGCGGGCGAGTGCCCGGTTTGGGCCCTGGCGGCGGGCATGACGCTGGCAGCGTTTGCCGGGTGGGCCGTTTGGCCGTGCGTGCCGTGGAGGCCGGCAAGGATGTGCATGCCAAGGAAGCCGGCTATGACGGCGAGGATGCCGGCCAGCAGGGCTGCGCGGCGGAGGACCGACGCGGCACCGGCTGCGGGGGCAGTGGCCATGGCGATCCTCCTGGCTGGGTCGTTGGGCTGCCTTCCCGTTTCACGGCGTTCTCGTGACCCGGAGGCACTTTCAGGGTACCCGGGTTCAACGCCCGGCTGCGGAACGATGTTCCCGCCGGTAGGCTGCCACTTCAGATCCCGAGCGTCGCCAGGCTCTGCTGCAGCGTTTCTGCCGAGTGGTGGAGGGAGGCGAGTTCGCCGTCGTCCATGGGGGTGTCCAGCACCTTCAGGACGCCGCCGTGCCCGACGATGCTGGGCAGCGAGAGCGCCACGCCGGAGATTCCGTACTGGCCGTCCAGCAGCGTGGAAACCGGAAGGACCGCGTTTTCGGCGCGCAGCAGGGCCTCGACGATGCGTGCACCGGACAGCCCGATGGCGTAGTTGGTGGCGCCCTTGCCGGCGATCACCTTGTACGCGGCCTGTGTCACCTCGCGGGCGGTCTCGGCCAGGAGTTCGGAGKAGAAAATCCGTTGGCCATCGACGGTCCAGTTGCGGATGGGAACCGGGCCAATCGTGGCGCCGGACCAGATGGGGAACTCCGTGTCACCGTGCTCGCCCACCATGCTGGCGTGGACGCTGGTGAGCGAGACTCCTGCGCGTTCGGCCAGCAGCCAGCGGAGCCGGGAGGTATCCAGCACCGTGCCGGAGGAGAAGATGCGCGACGTCGGCAGGCCGGAGATCTTCTGCGCGGCGACTGTCAGGACGTCGCAGGGGTTCGTGACGAGTACATAGACGGCGTCCGGGGCATGCTCCAGCAGCCGGGGCATGAGGTCCTCGAGGATCCKGACATTCGTGCCGGCCAGGTCAAGGCGCGTCTGGCCCGGGGCCTGTTTGGCGCCCGCCGTCACAACCACGACGTCGGCGCCCTCCGTGGCGGAGATGTCGCCGCCGCCCGTGACAGTCGCCGCCGCGGCGGCGAACTGCGTCCCGTGGGCCAGGTCCAGCACCTCGGCCTCGGCCTTGGTGGCGTTGACGTCGAACAAGGCGACGTGGCTGGCCGAGCCGCGGATCAGGGCCGCATAAGCGAGGGAGGTGCCGACGCTTCCGGCACCGACCACCGCCAGTTTTGAACCACTCTTCCCGGACATGGTGCCCCTTTCGGGCTAGTTCTCCGGCGCATCGGCCGGGTTGGCCGCGACCGACCCCGCGGTTTCGCCGCCGTCGATCACGAATTCGGCCCCGGTGACGAAGGAGGATTCGTCCGCGGCGAGGTAGACGGCGAGGTCCGCGACTTCCGTCGGCTGGCCGACCCGGTGCAGCGGGACGTGGCCGGTGTCGAAGGTCATGCCCTCCGTCATGGGTGTCTGGATGACCCCCGGGTGCACGGAATTGACKCGAATGCCCAGGCCGCCGAGGTCCAGGGCGGCGCTTTTGGTCAGGCCGCGGACCCCGAACTTTGACGCCGTGTACCCGGCGAGCTGTTCGTATCCGCGCAGTCCGGCGATCGATGAGACGTTGATGATGGCGGCGGGACTGGAGCGGGCCAGGGCCGGGGCGGCGGCCTTGATGCCATTGAAGACGCCGGTGAGGTTCACGTCGATGATCCGGGCCCACTGCTCGTGCGGATAGTCGTCGATCCGGCCGAAGTTCACTATTCCGGCGTTGTTGACCAGGATGCTGAGCCCGCCAAAGGCGCCGACGGCCTCGCCCACGGCCTGCTCCCAGTCCGCAGGCTTAGTCACGTCCAGGTGCACGTACCGGGCGCCGTCGCCCAGCCGGGCAGCCAGCGCAGCGCCCTCCTCGTCCAGGACATCGCCGACCACCACCTTGGCCCMTTCCTCCAGCATCCGGGTCGCCATGGCGCCTCCGATGCCGCGGGCGCCGCCGCTGATCAATGCCACTTTGCCGTCCAGCCGTCCCATGGCTTGTCCTTCCGCGCCGCTCCGCGTTCGTGCACGGGCAGGCCGCCCGCCCTTGTCCAGCATCTCGTCGGGCCCCCGGCGGGGGCAGGGCCGTTGGACCCTAAGGGCGTGAGCATCTACCGCGCCACCGGTACGAACGTACCGAAATTGCTCTGTACGGGCTCGCCCGGCCGTCCTACACTGGGATTGCGGGGAAAACGGCACGTTCGTACCTATGAAGGCGGCCGATCGGGCGCATCGGGATTAACAGGGAGGCGGTCATGGCGAAGTCCTTTCCGGACCAGCTCGCTGCAGAGGTCCGCGTGCGGCGCGCCTCGCTCCGGCTGGGGCAGCGTGAATTGGCCGAACTGGCCGGAGTCTCCGAACGCTTCGTCCGGTTCGTCGAACAGGGCAAACGCACGGTGCAGCTGGATTCCCTGCTGGCGCTCCTGGACACGCTGGGGCTGGAACTCCGGGTGCAGACACGGACCAGCGCAGCCGCCCGCGCACTCGCCGGGCAGCGGGCCCACGGGGAACTGCGGGCACCCGGGGAACCGGATCACGGTATGGACGCCCGGCCATGAGGCACCGCATCGCCGACGTCTACAAGGCCGGCGTGCTGGCGGCCCGGCTGGAACGGCACGACGGGGGCACCAGGTTCAATTACCTGCCGGCGTACCTGGCGTCCGGGGCACCCGCCGTCGCGAGCTCCCTGCCGCTGACGGCGGACCCTGTGCTGTCGGCGGCGGGCGCGGCCCCGCCGTATTTCACCGGGCTTCTGCCGGAGGGCCGGCGGTTGAATGCCCTGCGCCGGTCCGTCAAGACCAGTGTGGACGATGATCTGTCGCTGCTCATCGCGGCCGGAGCCAATCCGGTGGGTGACGTGCAAATCGTGGGCCACGGGGAGAAGCTGGATCCGGACGAACACGCCGTCGAGCTTGAACTCGGAACGCCCGTGGATTTCGATGCCCTGCTGGGCGACTCGGGCCTGATCGACCCGGTGGCGCTCGCCGGCGTCCAGGACAAGCTGTCTGCAGGGATGATCTCCATGCCGGTGGCCAGCGCCGGCCGGCGCTACATCCTCAAGCTCAACGCGCCCGAGTTCCCGCACGTCGTCGAGAACGAATACGTCATGTTCCGCTATGCGGCGCGGCTGCGGATCCCGCTGAGCCGGGTCCAGCTGATCCGCGACGTCGCCGGTCGGCCGGGGCTGCTTGTGGAGCGCTTCGACCGGGTGCCCCTCTCAACGGCTGCGGCGGGCGCGCCGTCGAATGCCGTGCAGCGGCTCGCCGTCGAGGACGGGGCCCAGGTGCTGGGGCTGTACCCGGCGGACAAGTACAACGTGGGTTACGGGCAGGTGTGCCATGCGCTGGCGGCGTACTGCGCGGCGCCGCTGCCGGCGCTGCGGAATCTGGCCCTCCAGGCGGCGTTCGCGTGGCTGACGGGCAACGGGGACCTGCACGCCAAAAATGTTTCCATGGTGCAGCAGCCGGGCGGCGAATGGTCCATAGCGCCGGTGTACGACATCCCCTCCACCGTGGTCTACGGCGACAAGACGCTCGCYCTGACCCTGGACGGCAAGCGGACGGGGATATCCCGGAAGCACTTCCTGGGCTGGGCCGCGGGGATGCGGCTGACGGAGCGGGCCGCCGTTCAGGCGCTGGAGCTGGCGCTGAAGGCCGCGGGCCCGCTGCTGGCGGACCTCCAAGCGGGTACGGCGTTCAGTTCCATGATGAACGACGACGGCACCTMGCCGTTTTCGGCGGCGGTCACCCGCGATTGGCTCAAGGAGCTCAAACACCGGCGCAGGCTGATGGAGGGGTGAAGTCCTGGCCTTAGAGGTGCTGGATGCCGGCCCGCTGCATGGCGTCCCGGTAGACCTCAACGTTCTTGGCCAGGAGCTCTTCCTGCTTGGCGGGGGAAACGGCGAAGGCGCGGCCGCCAAGCGCGGTGGCTTTGTAGATCTTGACGCCATGGTTCTTCAACGAGGAATGGTAGGTCTTCTCGAAGAGCGTCAGGAAGGAGTGGGCGTCGGCGCCGTGGGCAATGACGGCCGAGACGCGCTTGTTGATCTTCAGGAACTGGCGGAAGGGCCGGAGTCCGTCCGTCTTCTCCTGGACATTCAGGGCCGAGGCGGCGTCCGGATCGCGGACCCACGGGTAGGCGTTCCACGGCATTACGTAGCGGGGGTCCAGCTCTGCGGCCTCGTAGATGGAGGTGGCGCGGCGGGCCGTTTCGTMGTCGTTGAAGTGCGAGACAAAGCCCGACTCCGTGCCCTTGCCGGGGCTGATATGCAGGCTGACAATCCGGCATTCGTCCTCGTCATGGACGGGGTCGATGTAGGGGACCACGGATCCAGGCTTCTTTTCCATGAGCTCGTCGCACAGCTGCGTCACCGCGGCGATGTTCGGCTCCTGCAGCAGGGCCTTTTTTTCGTCCCAGTCAATCGTCACGATTTCTCCCTCAGCACTCGGCGTCCAGAATCAGGCGGCTTCCTCCACTCTACGCTTTCGCGGAAGAGCGTGTTTTTATGGCGGGGTCCAGAGGCTTTCTTCCCCTCGCCACGGTGGTGGGGCAGGCGTACGCTTAAAGCGCCTGCAGGTAACCACTTGATTAAGCCGGGTCATTCTGGACATGCAAATGTCCGAGCCGTCTCATAGCGAGATCGCGAAGGTACCTGCAGGCCTTGCGTGTTGCCGCCGCACGAGGCAGTGGGACAGTCCGTTCCCCTGGCTGAGGTTCAGTTTCCCGTAGACCAGCCGACGCTCGTCGGTGGTGCGCCGGGACCGGTAGCCGTAGAAGCCGTGTTTGAGCGGCTCCGGTCTTCCGATCACTCATTGGCGTTGCGCGCGATGTCCTTGATGAGTGTGTTAATCCGCTTGAGGATTTTGCGGTTCTTGGATTGCGGCCAAAAATGGTCTGTCGCCGGGGCCCGGGGGCTCAGATTGTTCTTGATCTCCTAGCCTCTTGTGACTGCAAACCCAGGAGGGTCTCAGGCCGCTGCCGCGGCCCGAGGCCTAGCTCGTTTTGGCGCCTTGGCGAGGTACCGGAGCTTGCGCCGGCGGAGCGGTGTCGCCGCCTTGGGATACGCAGTGCCCGGSAGSGGCGGGGCCGTGGACTGGTAGSTGTRGCCGGTSGGGGTGGTGAGCTGGATGGYGTGTCTGGGGCCGGGRCGGGGSTKGGCGTTCCAGCCGGGGGTTTCTTTGGTGTGGTTGCAGGCTTCGCAGAGTCCGGMGCCGTTGGTGCSCGTGGTGTSYCCGCCGTTATGCCAGGAGATGATGTGGTCCAGGTGCCGGATCGGGGCGTCGCAGTAGGGGGTGCGGCAGGTGTCGTCCCGGGTTTGGATGAAGCGGCGGAGTCCGGCGGGGAAGATCCGGGCGCGGGAGTCCATCCCGACGAGGTCCCCGGTGCCGGGGCGGGTGTAGAGGCGGCGGAGCCAGATTTTGAAGTCTCGTTCCCCGCCGGAAGTGCCTGCGCCCGTGTCTGTGAGTAGTTGCCGGGCCCAGGCGGCGGGGACGGTGCCGTAGCCGGGGAGCCTTGCGGGTTCGGAGTCGGCCTGGAAGAGGGTGCGGTCGGTMATGATGAGCTGGAGGTCGATGCCKGCGATCCCGCCGGGGGTGCCGGTGGTGCGTTCGACCAGGGTGTCGGCCATGGCCTGGCCGCGGGTGCGGGGGTCGCCCGTGGCGCGGAGGGTCTCGG